>JACPAP010000284.1 GCA_016180765.1 Gemmatimonadota bacterium | reverse complement strand
CGAGGATCGTTCCGATGACGGAGGGATTGGGAACCGAGATCGCGATGCTGCCGGGATCAGTGGTCGTCGTCCCGTTGCCGTTCCCCTCGTCCTTTTTGCCCGCCAGCAGGTACACGCCCGCCCCGGCCGCGCCCAGCCCCAGGATGGCCAACACGACTCCCCCCCCGCCGCCGCCCCGCTTCTGCACCTGGGGGGGCTGCACGGTGACCGGTTGGGGCTGCTGGGCCACCGGTTGAACCGCGACGGTCAGGCGGTCCGCCACGGCGGGCCGGACGGTGAACTCCATCTCGCGCCGCGTTTGGCCGGCCAGCCGCAGCTGGAGGCGGTAGCGCCCCATGGGGCCACCGAAGGTGTAGGGCAGGGCGCCGCTCGCCCCGGTGCCGGCCCACTGCCAGGTTTCCAGCGGCGTGATCCGGACATCGGCGCCGGCCAGGTCGGACGTAATGGCGACCGTGCCGAACGCGTGATTCTCCCGCAGAGCCACCTGGCCCACCGTGAGCACGGCGCCGGTGCCGGAGTTGCGGCGGGCTTGCTCCAGCACCTGGGAGACGCGGGACCCGCTTGCCGCGGACGTCCCGCCGGTCAGGTAGCCCACCAGGGCGCCGCTCGCGTTGAGCAAGGGGCCCATGCCTGGCGCCAGCGAGTCAGCCAACCGAAGATCGGTCACGCCCGCGGTGATGACCCGGACCTCCACGTCGCGAGGCGTGGTGCAGTTGGCGAAGCCGAACCCCCAGGCCGGCTGCCCGACCGCCACCGACGGAGCGACCGGCAGCGAGTCCGCCCGGATGGTGGGGATCTGGAGCACCGCGAGGTCCGCTCCCACGTCATAGGCCGCCACGCGGATCTCGTCGCTGAGACGCCGCCCGCCAGCCTGTTCGATCTCCACCCGTTCCGCGCCCCGGATGGTTTGGTAGGTGGTGAGCAGGAGCCCCGAGCGACCCACGAAGGCGGCGGTACCGCACGCGGCCCCTACGCCGAAACGGTTGACCGTGATGGGCGACATCTGCCGCTGAACGCCCAAGCGGGCCGCTTCGCTCAGCGTGGGGGTCACGGGCACGGGTGCCGGCGGCGCAATGCGCGGCGGCGCCACGACAGGGGGCGGCGCCACCACCGGAGCACCGACCGGCGTGAGATTGAACGACAGGACGGTGGTGACGCCCGGCAGGACGTCCCGCCGCACCTGGGCCGTGAGGTAGCCCTCGGCCGCGGCCTGCACTTCGTAGGTTCCCGGCGACAAAGTGAGCGTGCGGCCGGACTCGGTGAGCGACCCCTGGACCAGCGCGCGGACTGGCACGGCCATGCCGGGCGACTCGATGCGCAGCATCCCGCGATCCTCGCCGGCTCCGGGGGCTACCCATTGCCAGGTGGTGCGGGTGACCGGATCGCCGGGACTCCCACCGGCCACCGCGCTCCGGGCGGCACGGGCCGCGGTCACCACTTCGGGGGCGCGGTTGACCTCGTCGATCTCGGCCCTGGGCGAGAGGCGGAACGCCCAGCGGAGCCAGGTAGCGGCTTCGGCCGGCTGGTTGTCGGCCATCAAGATCTCCGCCAGGAGCTGCACCCCGCGGAACCACTCGGCGTCCTGGGGGCCTTCGCTCGGGTTCACCGCCCGCTTTAACAGCGCGAGCGCCTGCGCCGACTGGAAGTTGTCGTACGCGGCGAAGGCGGCCGCGATGCGCTCGTTACGGGTCTGCTGCGCGCGGAGGGTGCCCGTGAGGGCCACCGCCGCCAGGAAAGCGAGCCGTACGCTTCGCCGGATCGTCATGGTTTCTGCACCATCAGAATCACCAGCCTCAGGGTTTGACCGGGTCTGAGCGTGATGGTCGTATCCTTGGTTTCGAACCCCTCGCGCTCGAAATGCAGAAGATGCGTGCCGGAAATGAGTGTGTCCACCAGCAACGGCCTGGCGCCCTTCGACGCGCCGTTGATGGTGATGTTGGCCCAGGGGTTGACCCGGAGCTGAAGAATGCTCACCTGCGAGCCTGCTGGCTGCGCCGCGGGCTCCTGGGTGGGTGGGGGCCGGGTCGGCATGGGTCCGGCCGCGGCCGCCTGGACGCCGTAGACCACTAGCGTGCGCTGGCCGGCCACCACGTTCACCGTGGTGTTGAACTCGGACCGATTGGGCGCGGTGACCCGGATCTGGTGCGAGCCGGGAGGCAACTCCACGCGTGGCCGGAGTTGTGGCCGGCCGTCTACGAACAGGCGGTGCGGTGTTGGAGCGTCGCGCAGCACCACCAACCCCATGCCCGGCTGCGACGGTAGGTCCATGGGGTCCGTCGCGGGCGTCGTCACCGGTGTCGCGGCGGGCGGTGGGGTCCTGGGTTGCGCCGCTGGCGGCGGTTGCCGGGTGGGCTGCTGGGTGGGACGCGCCGGCGTACGCGACGTGTCCCTGGTCCCTCCGACCGGCGCGGCCGTCTGGGTGGGCGTCCCACGGGTGGCGCCGGGCTGGGTGCCGGTCGGCTGAGCGGCCGCCGGCGTTTGCGCGCGCGTCTCCTGTGGCTGGCTCGGTGTGGCGGTCGGAGGCGCGCCGGTCTGGAGCGATTCGGCCGTTGTGGGCGCGGCGGCCGGCGCAGCGGCCACCACCGAATCGCGGCGCCGCTGGGTCTCTTCCCCTAGGGGCTTGGGCTGCTGCCGGCTGAGGAGCCATGCGCCCAGTCCCGCGCCTGCCACGGCCGCGAGCCCGAGAATCATGGCCGCCTTCTTCCACGCCGCCGCACCGGGGCGGGCCGCCGGCTTGGGCGTGGGCTTGGGCGCGGCTGCCGGCTGCACCGGGCGTTTGGTGGTGGGCAGTTGGGCCGCGGACCGCGCCGCCACCGACGCTTGACTCGCCGGGAGGGCCACGGTCGCCGCTTCGCGGCCGGCCCCGGCATCCGCCGGCGCGGCGCCGCGGAGGGCGTTCACCAGCGCCGTGACCGAGGGGAACCGCGCCTCCTGCTTCTTCTCCAGGGCGCGGTGGATCGCCTGATAGACGTGAAGCGGGATTCCCGGCGCCGCGCTCTGCAACGGGGGCGGCGGCTCCATGACGTGCTTGTGCAGGATGTCGATCGCCGAGTCGCCCTCGAACGGCACCTGGCCGGAGAGCATGCGGTAGGCCATCACCGCCACGGAGTACTGGTCCGAGCGGCCGCTCACACCTTTGCCCACGCCCTGCTCGGGCGACATGTAGTACGGCGTTCCAACCACGGAGCCGGAGGCGGTGAGGGTCTGCTCGGTCAGCGCCTTGGCGATCCCAAAGTCCGTGACGATCACCCGATTGCGCGAGTCCAGCATCACGTTGGCAGGCTTCACGTCGCGGTGGATGACGCTGTGCTCGTGGGCGTAGTCGAGCGCCTCGGCCACCTGGGAGAGGATGTAGATGGTCTCGTCCAGGGAGAGGCGCTTTTTCTCTTTGATCAGGTCTTCGAGGGATCGGCCCTCGAGGAACTTCATGGCGTACCAGAAGAGCTTCCTGCCGGAGGCGATGCGGTAGACCGGGATGATGTGGGGGTGATCCAGCGCGGCCGCGGTCTGGGCCTCGCGCTTGAAGCGGTCCACCCCGTGGCCGAAGGTTAGCTCGGGTGGCAGGACCTTGATGGCGACCTTGCGGCGGAGGTGGATCTCGGTGGCCAGGTACACCACGGCGATACCGGCGCGGCCCGGCACGGCCATACCGCCGCGGCCCAGCATCTTGTGGATTTCGAATTCGCCCCTGGTGTCTTCTTTTAGCAGCTGCTCCATGTGCTCGAAGGACTCGCTGTCCATGGACTGCGAGGCGCGGGCTTGACCTTCGGCATCGGAGACCTGGGAGCCGCAGCTATAGCAGAATTTGGCGTCGTCGGGGATGGGGGTGGCGCAGTGGGCACACTGAATCACGGGCGGAAGCTCGCTTGCTGGGCTGGGGGCAACTTGGGGCTGAGGTGATGGGGAGTCAAGGACTTAGGTCACAAGATGGCTTCGTGAAGTTCAGGTTTTGGAGTGCGAAGGGCGCTCGAGCGAGGCTCGGCCACCCTCGGCGCTTACGGGGCGTGCGGGGGCCTAGAAGCGGAAGCCCTTCACGTAATAGTTGAAGTTCGCGCCGCTGTACGTGCTGTGCGTCGACGGGTACGGGTTCGGCAGCGCGTTACTGAACGTATGCGAAATGTACTTGATCGTATTCGTCGTAACCGAGTTCACCCCGATGGACTTGCTCACATCGTACACGGCCATGATCCAGTAGGTCCCCGGCAGGAGCCTGGTTTGTGAGACAGAGAACTCGATCCGGCCCGTCGTCGTCG
>JACPAP010000283.1 GCA_016180765.1 Gemmatimonadota bacterium | reverse complement strand
GTGAGAGACCCCAGCCAGTCCTGTCGGTGCGGTCTCTGTGTTCTCTGCGGTTAATCACACGTTGACCTACGACACCGCAGCGATGCCGGAGAATGCAACAAGAGGGTTGATGAGCAATACTGAACACACTTCACTTGGCCCCGGAGCCGAGTTTGACCGCATCCGCCAGGCGTTGGCGCGGCTAGGCCCCAATGCGGTGGGCGCGGGCGACGACTGTGCGTTCGTGGAGGTGGGGGCAGAGCGTCTCGCGCTCTCCTGTGATCTGACGATCGAAGGCACGCATTTCCGCGCTGGCTGGCTGGCGCCGGTGGAATTGGGCTGGCGGGCGACCGCCGCGGCGCTCTCGGATCTCGCGGCCGTGGCGGCGCGACCCCTCGGCGTGTTGACCAGCGTGGCCGTCCCGGCGGAGTGGCCCGAGGAGCACTTCGCCGATCTGATGGAGGGCGTGGGTGAAGCGGCGCGATCCGCCGGGGCCGTGGTGTGGGGTGGCGACCTGGTACGCGCCGATCGGGTCGTGGTGGACGTCCTGGTGGCCGGCCGGCTGGACGGTGAGCCGGTGCGCCGCAGCGGCGCCCAGGCGGGGGACGAGCTATGGGTCACCGGCGTGCTGGGCGGCCCGTTCCGCGCGGTGGCGGCGTGGAACGCCGGCACCGAGCCCGACGAGACCGCCAGGGCACGCTTCACGCACCCGGTGCCCCGCGTGCGGGAAGCCCTCTGGCTCAAGGACCGGGGGGCGCGCGCCATGATCGACGTCAGCGACGGGCTGGTCGCCGATGCCGGCCATCTCGCGGCGGCCTCCGGGGTCGGCGTGGTCATTGATCCCGATCGGGTGCCGCTGCATCCCGCGGTGGAAGTGGTGGACGAGGCACTGGCGAGCGGGGAGGAGTACGAGCTGTTACTGGCGCTGCCGCCGGGGGCCGGAGCCGCGGCGGCCCAGGCGTTTCGCGCGGCGTTCGATCTGCCGCTGACGCAGGTCGGCGTGGTGGAGCAGGGTGCCGGCGTGCAGCTGCGACGCCGAAGCGGGCCCGTGAACCTGCCGCCGTTGTTTGGGCATTTCCGCTAGGGACGGCGGCCATCAGGTAGGTACCTTTGTCCGAGAGCTTTCACCGCAGAGTGCGCAGAGACGGCACAGAGAGGTTCATCTCTGCGCCCTCTGCGGTGATCAGTTCCCCGTGGTTCCTGGTTGAGGCTTCCCAAGCCTGATGCTGCGCACGTTGTGGTTCTTTGTGGTCTTGCTCACGAGCACCGTCTGGTATGGCACCGGGGTGTTGGTGGCCGGCCTGCTGGGCGTGCCGCGCCGCGACGGCGGCGTGTATGATCGCGCGGCCAAGCGCTGGGCGCGAAATGCGTTGTGGGCCGCCAGGATCCCGTATCGCGTCGTGGGCCTGGACCGGGTGCCGCTCGGCAGGCCCCTGGTCATCGCCTCCAATCATCAGTCGTGGTTCGACATTTTCCTGCTGGCGGCGGTGCTGCCCGGGTCCCTCCGGTTCGTGGCCAAGAAAGAGCTGGCCCGCATCCCGCTGCTGGGCCGGGCCATGCGGCAATCGGGGCACGTGTTCATCGATCGGCAACACCGGCAGGCGGCGTTCGGCGCCTATGAAGAAGCCGCCGACGCCATACGGGCGGGCATCAGCGCGGTGGTGTTTCCCGAGGGCACGCGGAGCCGAACCGGGGAATTGCTCCCCTTCAAGAAGGGGCCGTTCGTCCTGGCCATCGCGGCCCGCGTCCCGCTGGTGCCGGCGTACTGCGCCGGGACCTTCACCCTGTTGCCGAAGGGATCGGTTCGGATTCGACCACATCCCATCGCGCTGACGTTCGGCGCGCCCATCGACACGGCGCGCATGGTGTACGACGATCGGGAGCGCCTGATGGAGGAGACCCGCCGCGCCATTGAAGCATTGCGCGTTGACGCGCTCCGAATGCTCGGATAGGTTCCGCGCGCCATGACCACGATCATTTCCGTACACGCGCGCGAGATTCTGGATTCGCGCGGCAACCCGACGGTCGAGACCGATGTCTCCCTGTCCAGCGGGGTCCTGGGGCGCGCGGCGGTGCCCAGCGGCGCCTCCACCGGCGAGCACGAAGCCGTGGAGCTGCGCGACGGCGATCCCAAGCGCTACGGCAGCAAAGGCGTGCTCGAAGCGGTCAAGAACGTCAATGAAGTGATCGGCCCGCGGCTCGAGGGGATGAGCGCCACCGACCAGATCGCCGTGGACTACGAAATGCTGGACCTGGACGGCACGCCCAACAAGAGCAACCTGGGCGCCAACGCTACACTCTCGGTGTCGCTGGCGGTGGCGCGGGCGGCGGCGGCCGACGTCGGGATGCCGCTGTACCGCTACCTCGGTGGCCCGCTGGCCTACGTGCTGCCCGTGCCCATGATGAATATCCTGAACGGCGGGGCGCACGCGTCCAACAACGTGGACGCGCAGGAGTTCATGGTGGTGCCGGTGGGCGCCAACAATTTCGCGGACGGGTTGCGCATCGGCGTGGAGGTGTTCCACGCTCTCAAGAAGGTGCTCGCGGGCCGCGGACTTTCGACGGCGGTGGGCGACGAAGGGGGCTTTGCCCCGATGTTGCCCAACAACGAGGCGGCGCTCGAGGCCATCCTGGCGGCGATCCAGGCGGCCGGGTACCAGCCCGGCTCGGACGTCGCGATCGCCCTGGATCCGGCGGCCAGCGAGTTCTTCGACAACGGGGAGTACGTCTTCAAGAAGAGCGACGGGTCGCGCCGCTCGGCGGAGGAGATGGTCAAGCTGTATGCGGGCTGGCTCGACAAGTACCCGATCGTCTCCATCGAGGACGGGTTAGCGGAGGACGACTGGGACGGCTGGGTGGCGCTGACCGAGGCGTTGGGCGAGCGGGTGCAGCTGGTGGGGGACGACATCTTCGTCACCAACATCGAACGGCTGGCCAAGGGGATCGAGCGCGGCGTGGGGAACGCGATCCTCATCAAGGTCAATCAGATCGGCACGCTGACCGAGACGCTGCAGTGCATCGACATGGCCAGGGGTAACGGATACGGGACCGTGATCTCGCATCGCTCCGGCGAGACCGAGGACACCTTCATCGCGGACCTCGCCGTGGCGACCGGGGCGGGGCAGATCAAGACCGGCAGCGCGTCGCGCACCGATCGGGTGGCGAAATACAACCAGCTGCTGCGCATCGCCGAGGAGCTGGGGGAGGTGGCGCACTACCCCGGCCGCGAGCTGTACGGCCTGTGACGCGGGGCCGGATCGTGCTCCTGGCGGTGCTGGTCGCCGGATTGACCTTCGGCGCATTCGGCGGCGAGTACGGCACGTTCGATTGGTGGGAGCTGAAGCAACGGGTGCGCGACGAACGCGCGGCCATCGAGCGACTCACGCTCGAGGTGGATAGCCTCCGGCGGGAGGCGGAGGCCATCGAGCGCGATCCGGCGACGCAGGAGCGGGTGGCGCGCGAGCTGTTCGGGATGATCCGGCCGGGGGAGATCCTGTACCGGGTGGAGACGGTCAAGCCCTAAACGGGCCAGACGCTTGAAAAACGAGCGCCAGTCGATCATTATTCAACCATCGCTGCCGACTTACTCCCGCGCTTCCGGCACCTGAATCGTGTGCTGGAGTTGCTGGATCGCTATCCCACGGTGGGCGTACTTGGGGCGCGCCAGGTGGGGAAGAC
>JACPAP010000096.1 GCA_016180765.1 Gemmatimonadota bacterium | reverse complement strand
GTCGCCACCGGCTCGCCGCGGGCGAGCGAGAGGGCGTAGGCCGGGGCGTTCTGCGCCACCACGCCGACGATCCTGGTCCGGAGGTTGAGCGCGTCGCGGGCCGCTATGGTGCCGCAGATGCCCGATCCCTGACCGATGGGCACGTAAACCGTGTCGAGGTCCGGCACGGCCCGGAGCAATTCGAGGCCGTAGGACGCGACGCCCCGCACCAACCACGGATGAAACGCGAGCACCATATGCAGGCCACGGTCCGCACCGAGCTCCCGGGCGTGGCCGTAGGCTTCGTCGAAGTCCTTCCCGAACTCGATCAGCTCTCCGCCCAGCGCCCCCATGGCGGCGTTCTTCTCCACGCTGTTGCCGTGCGGGACGACCAGCGTCGCCTTGAGACCCAGCCGCCTGGCCGCGAACGCCAGGCTCTGGCCGTGATTGCCGCGAGTGGCGCTGATGACCCCGGCCACCTTCGGCTCCGCGCGCTTGAGCTCAGCGAGATACACCAATCCGCCCCGCACCTTGAACGCGCCAATGGGCGTGTGGTTCTCATGTTTGACCCACACCTCGGCGCCGGCGCGTTGCGAGAGCAGCGGCCACGAGAGCTGGGGCGTGGGAAGGCATGGCGCCGAAAGAAACCGGGCATCCCCGACGTTTTCAAGTTCCGCTCGCTCAAGGCCGGCGTTATCATGGGGCGGGAGGTGATGAGATGGCGTTCGCCGCCGAACAGCTGGCGCGCGTCAAACCCCTGTGGGACCGGATGCTGTCGCACCGGTTCCTGCTCGAAACCCGGGACGGCAAGATCTCGGGCGATCGGTTCGCGGTGTGGATGCGCCAGGACTATCTCTTCGTCGAGGCCGCGATCCCCTTTATTGCGGCCGTAATCCCCAAGGCGCCAGCCAAGCACTGGGAGTCGTTGGCCGGCGTCATTACGGCACTGTTCAAGGAGCTCAAGCTCTTCGAGGAGCGCGCCCAGGCCGTCGGGGTGAACCTGCGGGGCGCGCCGCCCTCCTTCACCAACCACGCCTACATCCAGTTCCTGCTGGCCACCGCGTATCGCGCGTCCTATGCCGAGGCGTACACCGTGCTCTACACCGCGGAGAAGGCCTACTACGACTCCTGGAACGTGGTCAAACGGGGCCTCGACAAGAGGTCCAAGTGGTATCCCTTCGTGGAGAACTGGGCCGGTGATGCCTTCGCGGCCTACGTTCAGTACCTCGAAGGCGAGCTGAACGCCCTGGCCGACGAGGCGGGGGCTGCCGAGCAGGCGCGCATGGCCGAGTACTTCGAGCTTACCACGAGGTACGAGATTGCCTTCTGGGAGATGGCGGCAACGGGGGAGGGGTGGCCGGGTGTGGACTGACGGGGCGGCAGCAGCGCGCCATGAGACCCTCTTCGTCTGCGGCGCGCGCGCAACTGCAGCGCGCGAGAGACCTACCCCCCGCTTCTGCCGTGCCCGCTACCACGGACACCGATGGGAGCCATGAGCATCACCGACGAGCAATTCGCCGCCGCGAAGCCCATCTGGGATGCCCAGCTGGCGCACCCCTTCGTGCGCGGCATCGCCGACGGCTCGCTGGAGATCGAGCGCTTCAAACGATGGGTGTTGCAGGACTACCTCTACCTCAAGGATTTCGCGCGCCTGTTCGCCTGGGCCGTGGCCAAGGCGGACCGGTTGGAGTCCATGTCGTGGTACGCCACCGTGCTCAACTTGACGCTCAACACCGAGATGGCGCTGCACCGCGCGTACGCCGAGCGGTTCGGTATCTCCGCCGCGGAGTTGGAGCGCCAGGAGATGTGGCCCACCAATCGGGCGTACACCGACTTCTTGATTCGCACCGCGGCGGATGGGGACAGGGCCGACCTGGCGGCGGCCCTGTTGCCCTGCGCCTGGGGGTATGTGTACATCGCGCAGGAGCTGAAGCGCGGGAATCCGCCCCAGGACCAGCGCTACGCCGACTGGATCTCGCAGTACGCCTCGCCCGAGTTCGCGGAGGCGGCGGAGTGGCTCAAGGACGAGATGAACCGCCTGGGGGCTTCGGCCGCCGGCGAGAAGCGGCAGCGGCTGATTGACCTGTTCGTCCTGTCCAGCCGCTACGAGTGGCGGTTCTGGGAGATGTGCTGGCAGGGCGAGCACTGGGCACCGCAATGACCGGCGAGGAGGTCACGTCGATGAAACTCGGGCTCCGCCTCCTCCGTCGTCCCTGGTAGGAGGTCCACATGTTCGAACTCCTCATGCTGGCTGCGGCAGGCGTGGCGACCGTCGGGGGATACCTGAAATCTCGCCAGTTCGTGCGGCAACGGCTTCGCTTCGTGGATGCGGCGCACAAACCCTCGACTCCCGTGGTCGCCGGCGTCGCGGCGGCGCTCGCCGCCGCGCCCCTGGTGTGGCTGCTGCCCGTGCTGGGCGCGGGCACGGCGGTGATCTTCGGCGCCGGGGTTGGGCTCGGGGTCCTGCACGGCTCCCGCGACGTCAAACGACTTCCCCCCAGCTTCTGAAGTCAACCGCAGAGAGCGCAGAGGCGAACAGAGAGGGCGCAGAGTGACCATCGGCGGGGGTCAATTACCAGAATTACCTCTGCGATCTCTCTTTTCAGTCTCTGCGCCCTCTGCGGTAAATGACGCCGGCGCCGGCCCGTTTGCGATTTCTTCTCCCGCGCCGCGCCATTAGCTTTGGCGGGGTCCGACGGGAGGTCCGAGGCTCAAGATGTCGAAGCGCATCGTGCTGCTCCGCCACGGCGAGAGCGTGTTGCTCCGCCACGGCGAGAGCGTGTGGGATAAGGAAAACCGGGTCACCGGCTGGGCCGACGTGGGGCTGTCCGAGGAGGGCGTGGCCGAGGCGGTGGCGGCGGGCCGGCGCCTCAAGGCGGACGGCTACGGGTTCGACGTCGCGTTCACGTCGGTTTTGAGCCGCGCCATCAAAACATTGTGGATCGTGCTCGAAGAGATGGACCTGATGTGGATCCCCGTCCACCTCAGCTGGCGGCTCAACGAGCGCATGTACGGCGCGCTCCAAGGTCTCAACAAGACGGAGATGGCGGAGCGGCACGGCGAGGCGCAGGTCAAGGTGTGGCGCCGCAGCTATGACGTCCCGCCCCCTGCCCTTACCCGGGACGACCCGCGCTACCCCGGCAACGATCCGCGCTACGCCGGGCTCGAACCGAGCGAGATTCCGGTTACCGAGGCGCTCAAGGACACCGTGGCCCGCTTCCTTCCGTACTGGCACGAGGCGATCGCCCCCGTGGTTCGGCAGGGCGAGCGCGTGCTCATCTCAGCGCACGGCAACTCGATCCGGGCATTGGTCAAGTATCTGGATGACGTGCCCGACTCCGAAATCGTGGAGCTCAACATCCCCACCGGCATCCCCCTGGTGTACGAGCTGGACGACGACCTCAAGCCGATCCGTCACTCCTACCTGGCGGACGAAGCGGCGGTGCAGGCGGCGATGGCAGCCGTGGCGAGTCAGGGGAAACGAAGGTGAGAAGTGAGATGTGAGATGTAAGAAGTACGTCTCACTTCTTACATCTCACGTCTCACCGTTTCACAGGCTGAGCCAGTAATTCACCTTCACCACGAAGGTATTGCGGGCATCGGACCGGAAGAGCTGGTCCAGGCTGGAGCCCAGGTTGAAGGTGCCGTCGTGGTTGGAGTCGCCCCGCCCATGTTGCCAGACCAGGAACAGCGTAGAGCCGAGCAGGTATTCCCACCGCAGCACCAGGTTAGAACGGAAAGACAGGTACGAGAAGTCCGGGTTACCGAGGTCCAGGTCCACCTGGCCGTTGCGGTCGAGATCCGCGCCCACCTCGCCGTCCTGGACGATCAGGCGGTCGGTCCCAAAGACGTCGAAGCGATCCGCGAATCGCTCGGCTCGCGGGTCGGATACTTGTTTGAAGGTCGTGAAGTCACCCGACGCGACGAAGGGTTGCGCGTAGACCTGAAGCGACAGGTCCGGCGTGAACGTCACGTTTCCGCGGAGCGTCAGGTTGACGGTGGTCTGCTCCAGCTCGCCGAATAGATAGTGGGTGCTCCCCAGCGCGTCCTGGGTGTCGAGGTACTGCCAGCGATCGGCGTTGCGCGACACCGATGGTGACAGGCGCAAGTCCACGTTGGTGGCGGGACGCCAGGAGACGTTCGGCCCCCATCCGTAGTACCACCCGGCATTCTCATCGCCCCGCCAGAAGCTGCCGTTCAGGCCCAGGCGGAACGCCTTGCGGTCGTCACTATAGAACCCGCCCCAGCCGTTGATGCCCCCGGGCCGGAGGAACGCGGGACCGCCACGCAGCGCCCCGGGGGTCAGGCCATCCGATTCGCGATTGATGCCGAAGTAGCCGCCCCAGTAGTTGAGCAACGTGTAGTTGACGTTCAGGTTGCCGCCCACGGCGAGGCGGTCCCACCCGTAGGTCCAGGCGGTCCACTGGTTGAAGTTCAGGTTGAACCGGCGGAACAGCTTGCCCGGCTGGAGCCAGCGGCGGTTGAGCCAGGTGAATTGAATGGTGCGGTCGGCTTCCCGCTGGTAGCCGATGTCGTTGACCTCGAACCCCGGCGAGCGCGTGTCCACCCCGAACCCGAAGCGCCAGTTGCCGCCCGCGTGCTTGTTGAAGATGAACTGGCCTGCAAAGCCGGAGAGGGAAGTCCTGGTCCGGTCGTAGGTCACGTAATCGTTATCCGGGCGCTGGAAGTAACGCGCGGACGAACGCTGGGTCTCATCGATGGCCTCGGGCGAGCCCTGCACGCTGGTTCCCACCAGCCAGCCGTTGACCGAGTAGGTGTCGTGGCGGAAGCGGTGGCTCCACTTGAGGCCTCCGGCGTAGGCCGAGCTTCGGAGATCGGCCAGCGCGGGCGGCAGGGACCGATCCACGGCCGTACCGAAGACCCCGATCTGGGTGAGCCCATTGCGGAAGTCGCGGGCCAGACGTCCAGCCCCGTACACCGACCGCGGCTCGACCGGGTCGCTGAACCGCGCCCCGGCGGCGTCCACCACGTCGGCGCGCTCCTCGGCCGTAAGCGCCCCCAGGAGCCCGACGGTCCAGCCGCTGGGCGTCTTCCCGGACAGCTTGGCCGCGCCCAGGATGGTGGTCTCCGTGACATCTTCCGCGTACCCGCCGCGATCGTCCGGGCTTCCGTGCGGGGCCCGGCCGATGCGCCTGGTGTAGAACAGCTGCTCGTTGGCGTCATCGCCGTCGCCCAGCGCGATCGGGAAGCGAAAGACGTCCAGCCCCTCATTGAAGAAGGGCCGCTTCTCGGGGAAGAACGTTTCAAAAGCCGTGAGGTTCACCACGGCGGGGTCGGCTTCGACCTGGCCAAAATCCGGGTTGATTGTGGCCGACAGCGTGAGATTCGACGTCACGCCCACCCGGAGGTCGGCGCCGGCCCGCCCGCGCCCCTCGTTCCCGGTGCGGAAGGGGTTGCCGGCTTCTGGGGGCTCGAAGGTGCCCGCGGCCGCGGCATAGGGCAGCACCTCGACGTGCCGCGGCGGTGTGATCCGTTCGATGCCGACCAGGTCCCCGAACCGCGACACCATGCCCGACTGGTTCTTGGGCGGCAGACGCCAGAACTGCTCCTCGTTGAGCCGCGCGATCTTGCGGTAGATGTTGAACCCGAACTGGTGCTCGGAACGTTTGGGAAAACGCAGTTGACTGAAGGGGATTCGGAACTCGGCGGTCCAACCCTCGCCGTCGCGGGTGGTGGCCACCTCCCAGACGGCGTCCCAGGAATCGTCCTCGTTGTTGTCGTCGAAGAGGTACGAGTCCCGCTTCACGCCGGCCGGGTTGACGAAGAACACGAAGGCCGTGCGACGGTCGTGGTACGAATCGATGCCCACCACCAGCCAATCCGAGGGCGACTCCTCGTCGCGCCGGGTGAGCTGGGCCACGATCGCCTCCGGCTGCGAATCGTAGGCCCGGATAGCCACGTACAGCGCGTCGTCCGTGTAGGCGACCCGCGCCTCGGTGCGCTCGGTGGCGGGCTGGCCCTCGTGGGGATCGCGTTGGGTGAAATCCGTGATCGGTGGGGCTGCTTGCCAGATAGGGTCGTCCAACCGGCCGTCCACCACCGGGGCTCCCGGGGCGGCCCGCACGGCGGTCGCCACGGGGGCCGCGGTGGACAGGTTGAGTTGGGTCGAGTTCTGTTGGGCGAAGAGGGCGGCGGGGACGCCGAGCAGGGCGATCAGAGCAACAGTCATTCGCGTCACGTGCGGTATCCCGGTGATGGATGTGGTTGCCACGATCCCACTACGCGGAGCCGATCCCGCCGGTTTCAGGCGTCGTCGCCGGTTAGATGATTGCGGGGCGGTGAAAGGTTGCGGGTGGTCCCGGCTCGTGTGGCGCCTTGGCGCGTCCCGCTGCTCGTGTGGCGCCTTGGCGCGTCCCGCTACAGATTGAAACGATGGTAGCCTTCCACCGGCACTACGCCTACATCCTCCGGGCCTTGGGATTGGTGGCCGCGGCCGTGGTCGCGGCCCGGATTCTCTTGACGCGGGGCCCGGGGGCGTCGCCGGTGGAGACGGGGCTCAGGGTCTCGGAGGTCGTGGTCGCCCTGGCGGTCGGGATCCTCGCCACTCCTCGGCGACCGCGGGCCGTCCTCAACGCCCTGGCCCTCACTCTCCTGCTCACGATCGCGGCCGTGAACGCCGCGCGCCTCGCGTTCCAGAGCACCTCGCCGTGGGAGGCGGGCGCCGTGCTGATCGCCGTCCTCCTGTCGGCGGTCTTCCTGCTCACCTGGTCGTGGCGGTGGCAGCTGCTGCTGGTCGCGTTCACGGTGGGGCCGACCAGCGCGGCGTTGCTCTGGCCGGGCGACGTGGTTTTCCGGGAGACCGGGAACTTCTTCATCACCCTCCTTGGCGTCGGTGCCGGTAGCGTCGTCGGGGTGTATCTGGTGCAGCGGTTCCGAGAGGGCCTCGCGGCCTCCGAGGCCCGCTACCGAGCGCTGTTTGCGGGAGCCCGCGAGGCGATCGTCATCATGAATCCCGACGGCACGGTGTCGGAATGCAACCCGGCGTTCGGGGCGCTGGTGGGGTACCCCGCGGAGCGGGTTGTTGGGCGGCCGGGAACGGACTTCCTCTCGCCGCTCCAGCCCGACGGTACGTCCGGCCCCGACTGGTTCGAGCGGCACTTCCGCGCGGCCCTCGCCGGAGAGCACGGCACGGCCACGGCGTACCTGTCACGGGCCGACGGGGGCGAATTGGAGGCCGAGATGACGTACGCCCGGCTCCAGACGCCGCAGGGTCTGGTGGTGCAGGTGGTGCTCCGGGATCTCACGGAGCATCGCGCGTTGGAGCGGCGCCGGCAGCGGGAACGGCGGGTGGAGGCGTTGGCTCGGCTGGCCGGCGGGATCTCGCACCAGTTCAACAATCTTCTGGCGGGCGTGCTGACGGACGCCACGGCCCTCCGGGCCGAGGTGCAGCGGGAGGACCAGGCCGAGGCACTGGACGAGATCGCGGAGGCGGCGCGGCGCGGGCGGGAGCTGGCGCGGGAGCTGATACGGTTTGCCCAGTACGAGGCGGTGGTGTTGCGGCTGGTGGCGCCCGCGGCGGTCCTCGAGCGGGTGACCACCCTCGCGCAGGGCACGGTGGTGAGCGGCGTAACGCTGGTGGCCGATGTGCCCCCGGGGTTGCCCGATGTGGCGGCGGACGTGGACGAGCTGGTGCACGCCTGCCTGCAGCTGGTGGTGAACGCGCAAGACGCGATGCCGGAGGGCGGCCCCATCACGCTCTCCGCGTTCTCGGTGGCCGTGAACCACCAAGACCCGAGTTGGCCCGGGGCAGCGGTGGGCGAGTATGTGTCGTTCACCGTACGCGACACGGGGAAAGGCATGGACGCCGCGACGCGGGAACGCGTATTCGAGCCCTTTTCCGGTGGGCGGCCCGTCTACGAAGGTACCGGCGTCGGTCTACCCGCGGTGTACGGCATCGTGCGGGCGCACAAAGGCACGGTGCGGATCGACAGCTCGCCGGGGCACGGCACGGCGATCCACCTGCTGATTCCGGTGTGGAAGGAGGAGCCCCTACCGGCGCTCCGGCGTCCCACGCCGGTCCCGGGACAGCCTCGCGCCACGGTGCTGGTGGTGGACGATGAAGCCATCGTGCGCCATTCGGTCAACCGCGCGCTGTCGCGGTTCGGATACCGGGTGCTGGAAGCGGAGAATGCCGACGGGGCGGTGGCACAATTCGCCGCGGCCGACCCGCCGGTGGACTTAGTGCTGCTGGACATCGTGTTCCCGGGCGGGGCGCGCACGGTGTTCCGCGACATCCGGGAGCAGACGCGCAGCGTACCGATTCTGCTATCGTCGGGCTACGCCTCCCACGGGGACGAGACGATTCAGGCCCTGCTCGCCGCGGGCGCGTGCGGGTTCCTCCGGAAGCCGTATGAGGTGGAGGAGCTGCGCCAGACCGTAGCCCACGCGCTGGGCGAGGCCGACGACTGACCTCCCTTACTGCTACTGCCGCTCGTCCCGGATAAACACTCCCGACTCGGCGTCGAACACGCGCACCCGGATCACGATGCCGACCCGGCGCTGGTCCAGGTAGCGGACCTGGACCACCCGCCGATCCGCGTCGGGCCGGTACAGGATCCACCCGCCCGCCGGCGCCACGGCCACGATGCCGTCGCACGACCGGGCCCGAGCTTGGCGCCCGGGAGGGCGTCCCGGGATCCAGACCCGGCACATGCCGGGCGGCGGGAGATGCCCAGGGGGTACGCCCAGGGTCACCGCCGTGTTCGGACCTCGGGCGGCGGTACTCGGGGGCGTTTCCACCACCACGACTCTGCGAGTACACCCGGCTGCGGCCAGGCCGGCTGCCGTGAGCACCAGCGCGCGATGGATGACTTTCATGTTCGACCTCGCCGGAAGGGTCCCGACCATGAGGGCGCAGCGGACAAGGTAGGAAACCTCGAAGGCGGGCACAACCAGGCGCTGCTCGGTTGACCGGCGGGGCCCGCGGTTGGTAGGTTGCAACGCTCGAAGCCGGGTAGCCCCGGCGCCGTGGTGGCTGTAGCTCAATCGGTTAGAGCGCCGGACTGTGGCTCCGGAGGTTGAGGGTTCAATTCCCTTCAGCCACCCCTGCGAGGCGGTGAGCGGTAACGGGTGAGGGCTGTGCTGCTGACCGCACACCGTAGGTCCGTAGCTCAATTGGTAGAGCACCGGTCTCCAAAACCGGGGGTTGCAGGTTCGAGTCCTGCCGGGCCTGTTCCGTAACCACTGCACGGAACCGTCAGCACGGCGCCGCGAGGACGGGCCGCAA
>JACPAP010000095.1 GCA_016180765.1 Gemmatimonadota bacterium | reverse complement strand
TATGACGAGCCCACGACCGGGCTTGACCCGGTGACGTCGGCGGCGATCGACCAGCTCATCGTGCGGGCCAAACACAAACTGGGCGTCACGGGCGTGGTGGTGACGCACGACATGCGGACCGCGTATACGGTCGGAGACCGGATCGCCATGCTCTACAGGGGCAGGGTGCGGCAGGTGGGCACGGTGGAGGAGATCCAGCGCACGCACGACGCCGCGGTCCGCCAGTTCATCGAGGGGCGGCCCGAAGCGGCGGCGGATGCGGAGGCCAGCGTCACGGGGGCGGTCTGGTGAAACGGCGCGACGAAGTCCTGGTCGGCGCCACCATCCTGCTGGGCTTGGTGCTCACCGTAGGTGGGGCGATCTGGCTGTCGCAGTCGCAGCTGGGCCGCGGTGGGGAAGTGCACCTGGCGCGGTTCCGGAGCGTGGGCGGCCTCGGCGTGGGCGATCCGGTGGTGCTCCGCGGCGTGCGGGTGGGGCGGGTGAAGGCTATTCGGTTGGGCGCCCGCAACTGGGTGGAGACGGAGCTGCAGATCTACGAGGGCGTGCTCCTGCCGGCGCGGCCCGCGGTGATCGCGGCGTCGGCCTCCCTGTTCGGGGAGTGGCAGGCCGGGATCGTGAGCCTGGACGATCCGCTGGACGACCCCACCCTCAGGCGGGACCTGGAGGAGGCGATGCGGGAGGGGCGGGAGGCCTGGCCGGGGGGTGCGCTGCCCGATATCGGGCAGCTCACGGCGCAGGCCAACCGCATCGCCACCGACATCGCCAGCGTGTCGTCCCGGGTGCAGACCGCCTTCGACTCACAGGCCGTGGCGGAGCTGCAGCGCGCCATCCGCGACTTCGGCCGGGTGTCGCAGCGGCTGACCGAGTTCGCCCAGCAGCAGACCGAGATCCTGGGCGGTGTGGGGACCAACCTGCAGCAGGGCTCGGACGTCCTGGCGGACGCGGCCCAGAGCCTCCAGAACTCGCTGGCGCGAGTGGATTCCGCCACCAACCAGGGTCAGCTCACCACGATCCTGAACAACACGCAGGCGGCCTCGGAGCAGATGCGCGAGGCGACGGCGGACTTCCGCGCCCTGGTGAGCGTGGCCCGCGCCAATGAACAGAGCCTCAGCCGCATCATCCAGAACGCCGACTCGGTGATGACGCGGCTCGGGGAGCGTTCCGGCACGCTGGGACTCCTGGTGGGCGACTCGACGCTGTACGTGGAAACCTCCCGGGCGGTGGCCCAGTTGCGTCAGCTGCTGGCGGACATCCAGGCCAATCCCCGGAAGTATTTCCGGTTCTCGGTGTTCTGATCGGGATGGCCCGCACCAAGACTCGGCGGGAGACCAGCGCCGGCGGCGTGGTGTTCCGCTGCGATCCCGGTGGATTGCGCTTCTTGCTAATACACGACGGGCACGGCAACTGGGGCTTCCCCAAGGGGCACATCGAGCGCGGTGAAGACCCGGGCGAGGCGGCGGGGCGGGAGGTCGCCGAGGAGGCCGGCCTGAACGGGCTGACGCTCCACGCGTCGCTGGCGACCATCGACTGGTTCTTTCGTTTTCGTGGTCGCTTGATCCACAAGTACTGTCACCTCTTTCTGTTCGAGTCGCGCGAAGGGACGCCGGTGCCGCAGGCGGACGAGGGGATCCGCTGCTGTGACTGGCTGAGCCCGAGCGACGCGCTCGAGACGCTGACGCACGACAACGCGCGACAGGTGCTTCAGGAGGCGATCGCGCGGGTGCGAGACCTCGGGCTCTGCCCGGCGGCGTCGGCCTGAGATGCCCGTCATCGGGATGGCGCACCGCAACCCCACGATGGGCGCCGTCATGCGCGATGCGCCGTTGCTCCTTGCCTATCGGCGGGGCGGCGTTCGCGCCATCTTGGTGGACGGCGTGGACGACCACGCCGCGGCGGAGTTGGTGGCTGCGCGGGGGGCAAGCCGGGTGCGGCGCCATGTCCTGCGAGACGCGCCCCGGTTGTTGCGGCTCACCGAGCCGCTTCAGCTCCGGGCCTGGGACGAGGTGCTAGGGCGCGTCGGAACCGCCACCACCACAGCCCACATCGCCAAGGCGCTTCGGGTTACCAGAGAGCATTTGTCGCGGGAGTTCGCCGCGGGTGGGGCCCCTAACATCAAGCGCGTCATCGACTTAACGCGTGTGCTCTGGGCCGCTGACCTGCTGGCCAACCCCGGCTATTCCGTCGCGACGGTGGCGCGGGTGCTGCGGTTCTCGTCCCCCAGCCACCTGGCGGGCTGCGCCCAGCGCATCGTGGGAGCGAGCCCTAAGGAGCTTCCGCGCTTGGGGCTGCGCGGGGTGCTGGGGCGGTTCCTGAAGGGCCGGATGAGGAGCCGGCTGTGACGCTCCTGCGGCCGGTGGGGTAGTGAGGGGAGGGAGATTGTGATATTTTTCACAATCCCTCCGGATGGCCCTGGCGTAACGCATCATCAACAGGCGACGGTGCATGGCAACTGAATCCATCCTGCGTCCCGGCGAACTGAAGGACATCCTGCTCAAGGAGATCGAGGCGGCGGATCTCGCGGCCCTCGATGTGCAGGATCTCGGCTCGGTGCTGGAGGTCAAAGACGGCATCGCGCGGATCTACGGATTGTCGTCCGCCATGGCGGGCGAGATGCTCGAGTTCTCCGTGTCGAAAACCCACCAGACGGTCGCGGGCCTCGCCCTCAACCTGGAGGAAGACAACCTAGGGGCCGTCATCCTGGGGGACTACCTCAAGCTGGGTGAAGGGGACGAGGTGCGGCGTACCGGCCGGGTGCTGGAGGTGCCGGTGGGGCAGGCGCTGGTGGGCCGGGTGGTGAACCCCCTGGGGCAGCCGCTGGACGGGCTGGGCCCCATCAAGACGTCGAAGTCGGGCAAGATCGAGTCGATCGCGCCGGGCATCGTCAAGCGCCAGCCGGTGAAGGAGCCGCTCCAGACCGGGATCAAGGCGATCGACTCCATGATCCCGATCGGCCGGGGGCAGCGGGAGCTGATCATCGGCGACCGCGGCACCGGCAAGACGGCGATCGCGATCGACACCATCATCAACCAGAAGGGCGAGAACGTCGTCTGCGTCTACGTGGCGATCGGGCAGAAAGCCTCGACCGTGGCGGCGGTGGTGGAGAAGCTCAAGCAGTTCGGCGCCATGGAGTACACCATCGTGGTCGCCGCCACCGCGGCCGACCCGGCGCCGATGCTGTACATCGCGCCCTATTCCGGGTGCGCCATGGCCGAGTACTTCATGTACCAGGAGCGGCGGGCGACGCTCTGCATTTACGACGATCTCTCCAAGCACGCCGCGGCGTACCGGCAGCTCTCGCTGGTGCTGCGCCGGCCGCCGGGACGCGAAGCGTACCCGGGCGACGTCTTCTACCTGCACTCGCGGCTGCTGGAGCGGGCGGCGAAGCTGTCCGAGCACGAAGGCGGCGGCTCGCTCACGGCCCTGCCGGTGATCGAGACCCAGGCGGGCGACGTCTCGGCCTACATTCCGACCAACGTCATCTCCATCACCGACGGGCAGATCTTTCTCGAAACCGACCTGTTCTACGCCAACGTCCGGCCCGCGATCAACGCGGGTATCTCGGTTTCGCGGGTGGGCGGCAACGCGCAGATCAAGGCGATGAAGCAGGTGGCGGGTCGCCTCCGGCTCGATCTGGCGCAGTATCGCGAGCTGGAGGCGTTCGCGCAGTTCGGCTCGGAACTGGACCAGGCCACGCAGCGGCAGTTGGCGCGCGGCGCGCGCGTGGTGGAGGTACTGAAGCAGCCGCAGTATCAGCCGATGCCGGTGGAGCAGCAGATCGCGGTCATCTACGTCGTGAACAACGGGTTCCTGGACGACGTGCCGGTGGGGCAGATCCGGGAGTGGGAGCAGGGGTTCCACGAGTTCGTGGATGCCCGGCATGGGGAGGTGTTGCGGGAGCTTCGCGCCGGGAAGGTCCTCACCGACGCGCTGGCGGCGAAACTGCAGGCGGCCATCAAGGAATACAAGGAGCTGGAGCAGTAATGGCCAAGGCGCGGGAGCTCCGGCGCCGGATCCGCTCGGTCGAGAAGACGCGGCAGATCACCAAGACCATGGAGATGGTGGCCACCTCCAAGCTCAAGCGCGCGCAGGATCGGGTGGTGGCCGCGCGCCCCTACGCCGCCGCGCTGGCCGACGTGATCGCCGACCTGTTCCATCCGGAGCTGAGCCAGCGGTTCCCCTTGCTCCGTCCCGTGGCTGGCCCCAGCCGCGTGGCCCTGGTGCTGATTACCAGCAATCGCGGTCTGTGCGGCGGCTTCAACGCCAACCTCATCCGGCTGGGCCGACTGCGGCTGGCGGAGCTGGCGGGCGCGGGCGCCGAGACGGAGCTCCACGCGATCGGCCGCAAGGGAATCGGCTACTTCCGCTACGTCGGCCAGGCGCTGGCGAGTCAACGGCAGGACATCGGGGACCGCCCCACGCCGGCGCACGCCGCCGAGGTGGTGGAGCCGCTCATGGCGCGCTTCGAGCGGGGCGAGCTGGACGCCGTGGAGGTGGTGTTCGCCAAGTTCAACAGCCCGGTGTCCACCCCGCCCACGACGCTGCGCATTCTCCCGATCGAGGCGCCGGCTGGCGTCAAGCGCCGGGTCGCCAACTACCTCCTGCGCCCGTCGGCGGACGAGATCGTGGGGGCGATCCTCCCGCTGTACCTGCACCACCAGATGTATCGCGCGTTGGTGGAGACGGCGGCGGCGGAGCAGGGCGCCCGCCGAACGGCCATGAAGAACGCCACGGACTCGGCCGGCGAGATGATCGACTGGCTGCGGCGCACCTACAACCGGGCGCGGCAGGCGCAGATCACGCAGGAGATTGCGGAGATCGTGGGAGGGTCGGAAGCGCTGAAGGGATAAGACGCTGACAGCCGATAGCCATACTGAGGAACCAACCATGGCACAGCAAAACGTCGGCAAAGTCGTCCAGGTCATCGGCCCCGTGATCGACGTGGAATTCGATCCGGAGCGGATGCCGGAGCTGTACAACGCGCTCAAGATTGACCAGCCCGGGGACGGCGGGCCACCGGTGCATCTGGTGGCCGAGGTGCAACAGCACATCGGGCGGAACCAGGTCCGCGCGGTGGCCATGAGCAGCTCGGACGGCGTGGTGCGCGGCATGAGCGTGACGGACACGGGCGGTCCCATCACGGTGCCGGTGGGCGAAGCGGCCCTGGGGCGCATCCTGAACGTCATCGGCGACCCGGTGGACGAAGGTCCGCCCATCCCCGCCAATGTGGAGCGCTGGCCCATCCATCGGCCTCCGCCGCAGTTCGTGCAGCTGGAGCCCAAGACGGAGGTCTTCGAGACCGGGATCAAGGTGGTGGACCTGCTGGCCCCGTTCGTCAAGGGCGGCAAGATCGGGCTGTTCGGCGGCGCCGGCGTGGGCAAGACCGTGGTGATCATGGAGCTGATCCACAACGTGCAGAAGGGGCACGGGGGTCGGTCGGTGTTTTGCGGCGTGGGCGAGCGGACCCGCGAGGGGAACGAGCTGTTCCTCGAGATGAA
>JACPAP010000094.1 GCA_016180765.1 Gemmatimonadota bacterium | reverse complement strand
CGCCGAGGCCTCCAGCGGGCGTATCGATGCTCAGGCCCACGGTCTCGACCCGCCCGTCCACCACCTCTCGCACCGTCAACGTGACCGGGCCCACCTTCACCGATCGTCCACGGGTGACGGGGTCCCCAAGCTGGGCCCGAAGGAACTCGCCCAGGGTAAGGTCAGCTGGTGCCTCGATGCGAATGTCGTAGAACGTCTCGAGCTCGCCGAGCCTCGCCTCACCTCGGAGGGGGAACTCCACGTTGGACCATCCTGCTCGAGCGGGAGCTCGCCGGCTGCTGAACACCCGGTCCACCAGCCATCGCGTTTCCGGACGCAAAATCACGAACACGTGATCCGCCGGCAAGAGCTGGGTTGAGCCGCGCGGCGGTATCATCTGCTGGCCGCGGACCACCATGGCGACCAGCGCGCCATCCGGAAGGCTGAGGTCCCGAATCCTCCGCCTCGCGGCGGGGAAGTCGACGGCCAGGGTGTACTCCACGATGTCGCCCTCGACGTCCTTGAGCGACGTGATCTCGAGGGTCACGGGCGGCTCCGGCACGGGCGGCCGCTGGAGCCGCAGCAGCCGGGCGGTCAACGGCAGCGTCCATCCCTGGGTCACCGCCGAGACCACGACCGCGAAGAACACCACGTCGAACAGCGCTTCGGCACCGGGCAGGCCCCGCAGCAGAGGGTAGGTCGCCAAGATGATCGGCACGGCGCCCTTCAGTCCTCCCCAGGCGATGAAGCCGACTTCGCGTGCCGAGAACCGGAACGGCAACAAGCACACCGCCACCGCGAGAGGGCGGGCGACGAGCACCAGCGTTGCGGCCACCAGCAGAGCCGGCCCGGCGGCACTGACCAGCCGGCTGGGGAAGCTGAGGAGGCCCAGCAGAACGAACATCGTGATCTGCGCCAGCCAGGCCACGCCGTCGTGGAACAGGTAGACCCCGCGACGAAACAGCAGGCGCCGCGAGCCGACCATCACCCCGGCGATGTACACGGCCAGGAAGCCACTGCCGCCGACGGAGGCGGCCGCGCCGTAGGCCAGAAGCGCGGCCGCCCCGGTCAGGACGGGGTAGAGGCCGGCCGCATCGAGGTTGATGCGATTGACCACGACCCCCGTGGCGCGCCCCACCAGCCACCCTACGGCCGCCCCCAACGCCAACTGCTTGAGGAACAGCCACGCGACGCCGGCCCCGGGCGTGAGCCGTCCCAGCAGCAGCTCGATGCAGGCCACGGTGAGGAGGACGGCCATCGGATCGTTGGAGCCGCTCTCCAGCTCCAACGTCGCCGCGACCCGCTGCCTCACCCGTACCCCCTTGGATCGGAGCACGGCGAACACGGCGGCCGCGTCGGTGGACGAGACGACGCTGCCCAGGAGCATCGCGTCGAGCCACGGCAGCTCCAGGATCGCCCTGGCCGCCAGCGCCACTCCCGCGGCGGTCAGGAACACGCCTATGCTCGCCAGGGCCACTGACGGAACAATGACGCGGCGAAAGGTGGTCATGTCCGTCCGGAGGCCGCCGTCGAACAAGATCATCACCAACGCTGCGGTTCCCACCCCGTGAGCCAGGGCGTAGTTCTCGAAGGCGATCCCGCCCGGCCCCTCCGAGCCGGCGAGCATGCCCACCAGGAGGAATAACACCAGGACCGGCAGGCCGACGCGCGAGGAGAGCTTGCTGGACACGATCCCGAGGATCAGCAGGACGCCCCCCAGCAAGATCAGGCGATCGACAGCGAACATGTTCCCAATTTACTCCCGTCGCCGCAGGTGGATGACCGCAGCGAGCTGACTTGGGAGCACTGGCTGCTCGGTGCGTGGCGTGTTACCCTTCGCCCCCACTGCCGGCTGCGAACTCCCTCGCAGCCGTTTTTGAGAACCGTCGGACGAGGACGAGCCCCATGCTTCACCTCTTATTGGTACCGGCCCTCACCGTAGTCCCGCCCCAACAAGCCCCGGCTCCCAGCCCGGTGGCGCGAGTCGTCGTCAGCCCTGCGGAGACGGCCTTGGTGGTCGGAGACACCTTGCGGCTCACGGCGCAGGCGCTCGACAGCGCCGGGCGACCGGTGCCCGAAGCCCAGGTGCGCTTCTTCGTAAACGTGGTCGCGCTGGTGAAGGATCAGCGGCCCAGTCGTCCGGCGGTGGACACCATCCGGATTGGGTCGCCGCCACCGGCCCGGGTCGTGATCCGACCCGGCGCCACGCGCCTGGTGCCCGGGCAACGGGTGTTGCTCAGCGCGGAGGTCGTCGCATCCAACGGCGACCTGCGCGAGGACCCGGTGAGCTGGGCCTCGTCGGCACCGGCCGTGCTACGCGTAGGGGCGGACGGGCAACTCGAGGCGGTGGCGCCCGGGCGCGCGACGGTCACGGCGTCGAGCGGGAGCCAGCGGGCAACGGCGACGTTGACCGTGGTGCCCAATACGGTTCGCCGCCTGGAAATCGTGGGTGGCGCCTCCGAAGCGCGGACCGGCGATGTCCTGCACCTCCGGGCCGTGGCACGCGACGCGTCCGGGCGCGAGGTGACCGGCCTCTCCCCCCTGTGGACCATGGCGCCGGGACGGGGCCTGATTGGGCAGGACGGGGCCTTCGTGGCCGACGAGCCCGGGGAATACACGATCACCACCAGCCTCGGCACGGTGAGCGCCGTGGCGGTGGTGCGGGTGCGGGCTCGCGATGTGCGGAGGGCGTCCCGCACGGTGGGGCGGCTCCCGGTCAAGGGCCTTCTCACCGCGGAGTTCTGGCCCCACCCCAACGGTCGCAACGCCTACCTCTCCACCGTCGGTGACCGGCTGTACGCGCTCGACATCGCCGATCCCGCAACACCGGTCGTCACCGACTCGGTGCTGGTGGACGCGCGGCACATCAACGACGTGATGGCGACCGCGGACGGCCGCTGGGCCGTGATGACGCGCGAGAATGCCAGTTCGCGCCGCAACGGCATCGTGATTCTGGACCTGGCCGACCCGGCTCACCCCAAAGTGGCCTCGGAGTACACCGAGACCGTCACCGGCGGGGTCCACTCGGCGTTCGTGTATGTGGCGCGCTGGCAGACCCGCCCGGACCAGGCGGGCAACTACCTCCACGACCTCGACATCCAAGACGGGCTCGCCTATCTGGCGTATTGGAATGACGGCCTGGTGATCTTGGACGTGGGCAACGGGATGCGCGGTGGCTCGCCCACCAATCCCCAGCTGGTCTCCCAGCTCAAGTACGATCTCGATGCCCTGTACGCCCGAGTCGAGGCCGAAGGCGGCCCCGGCTTCATCCGAGGCACCCACACGGCCTGGCGGCACAAGAACTACGTGTTCGTGGGGGACGAGGTCTTTTCCGCGACCCCCCAGGGCCTCACGGTTCCGGGTCTGGGCCTAGGCCGGGCCAACGGGCGCCTGCATGTGGTGGACGTCAGTGACATTACCCAGCCGCGGATGGTGGCGTGGTACGAGCCGCGGGACGGCGGCGTGCACAACGTGTGGGTCGCCGGGGACACGCTCTACCTCGGCGACTATCAGGGCGGCTTGCGGGTGCTGGACATCTCCGGGGAATTGCGAGGGGACCTGGAAGCCCAGGGTCGAGAGGTTGCCTGGGTGCATACAGGCGACGCCAGGGGCCAGGTGCCCAACGCGGCGATGGCGTGGGGCGCGTTCTATCACAAGGGCTTGGTCTGGGTGAACGACATGTTCTCGGGGCTCTGGGTGGTTCGGTTAGAGCCGCGTGGACAACCGATGATTCCTTAGAGCTGCTCTGATTTGCCGGGCGGTGGGTCCCTGCGCCTGCAGCCGGTCCTCGCGCCGGCGGCGATCCAGTTCAACCCCCGGGACCTAACGCACGCTCCGGGACCCACCGCCCGACCGGTGCAGAGCAGCCCTAGCGACCCCGCCAGACCGCGATGCCCGTGGGCTGGCGTCGAATGTCCATCGAGGCGACGCGGGTGAGCGTGGCGAGGTCGATCGCATCCACCGCTCCCGGATCGCTGCCCACCGATTCGACGGTGACGAACGCGTAGCGGCCGTCCGGCGAGAAGGCTATCCCGTGAGGCACGCGCTTGCTGGTGGGGATGCGGGCGGCCTCACGCCAGTTAGCGGTCTCGAACACGCTGACGCTGTGTCCCTTCTTGTTGGTGACCAGCACCCAGCGCCCGTCCGGTGAGGGCTCCACGTTGTACGCGCCGTCCCCGGTTGGGAGACGCCGCAGCAGTTCGAGCGATGCGGCATCCCGCACTTGAAGCTCGTTGGAGTGGTTACACGCCAGGTAAACCGTGGCATCGTCTGGTGAGACGGAGACATAGGTCGTGAGGCAATCCGGATTCTGCCCCGGCATGGTGCTGCTCGCGGCGCCCAGACGCCTGGGTGCCCCGGGCGGGAGAGGCGGTGGTCCGGCCGCCCCGCCGTGCTCAGCATGCGCGGCCGGCGTCCCGCTCCCGAGAGGGATTCGCTTGACGATCCCCAGTACCGAAGGATCTATCTGGACCAGCTCGTCCGACATCATGCAGGCGATGTAGACCGCCGTGCCCCGGTGATTGAAGCGGGAGCCGTGCGGCAGGTCGCAGGTGGGGATTTCAACCAGCTGCGTCAGGTCCTGCGTGTACAGCACCGAAACCGTATTCTGTCTCCCGCGGTCGCCATGGAAGTCGGAATTGGGCACGAAGGCCCACGTGCCGTCGGGTGACAGCCCGATGGTGGTCGGGAACATGCCGACTTGAACGCGCCCCAGCAGCGAGTCCGACCCGGTGGCGTACTTCCACACCGAGCCGAACGGCGTTCCGTGAGCGAGGGAGACGTACCAGAACCGACCGTCGGGCGATACGGCGACGTTGTGAGGCCCGTCGAGGTCGGTAACCATGAGTCCTACTGGAATCTCGCGTACGGCATGCCAGCCACCGGGCCCCACCTCAATGCGAGTCACGATATCACCCGCTTCGCTGGACACGTAAACGCTGAACGGTGTGGCGGCGGTGGGTTGCTGGGCCGCAAGTCCCGCGCCAGTGAGGAGCAGGGGCAGGCCCGCGGCGAGCGCGGTGAACCGCATGGCGCCAGTATAGCCGCTTTTTACACCGTTTGACACTTCGCGATGCGGGGCCATAGCATGTTGAGAGGCCTGCTATTGACCAGCGACAAGCCGGACGACGCAGCCAACCTGCCGGAGCGTCGCGCTCCCGTTCCCGCCCCAGCAGCCGGGGCCCGCCCCAGACCCAGGGCACGGACCGACGTGGTGCACCGAGTCGGGCTGATCAGTGCGGCGCTAACAGTCCTGGGGTTGGACTATGCGGCACTCGACGACCTCCTCACGACCGCCGACGGCATCTTTCCGGAGTTCTTTTTCCTGATAGGCAGTATCCCGCTGCTGGCGTTTATCTGGCAACGCTGGAAGCGCCGCCACGAGGAGGAGTAGGCCGACCACGGATGGCCAGCGGGTGGCGGCCGAGTTATACCCCCGTCCGGCACCCACTGGGAACGATCGCAGCAATCAAACGTTGAAGCAGAAGCTGAGGAGCTCTCTAGCTGGTCGCCGTAAGCGCCCGTCTTGTCGTTGAGGGCAATGACCGCCCTGCCGATGAACAGCGTTCCGTACCCGGGTCTTAACCGGGCAGTCGCCACCGCTTCCGGTTTGGTACTCAGTCATACCGCGTTTGCCCAGGCGATGCCGGCCGCGTGTCTGCTGTGCCGGCGAGTGCCCCCTTTTCATGGGACCGCATCGTAGCGGATCCAAGGGAGGCGTGGCCGCGGGATGATCCCTGCGGCAAGGCGGTTGGATCGCTGCGTGGGCCGTTGTGTGATCGCCATTGTGTGATCGTCTTGCTCTGCACGAGCCCTGCGCCCAGCTTTGTGCATCTTCACGGCGTGGCGGCCCCCCGATGGGCCGCTCGCCCATGTGGCCGGTGGTGCTCTCGTAGGAGACAAGTTGGACCCAGCGATCGTTGCGGCTCTGATTGGGGCAGCGGTGACGGGGATCGGGTGGATTGTCGAGTTCATCCGACGCCGGAGCGCTCAGAAAGCGCGACGCGAAGCGGAGGACGCCCGGAGGCGGACAGAGCAGGCGGTTACCGAGGTCGGCCGTCAATGGGGTGGAGCCCGAGAGGCTTCGGCGTACTACCTCGAGCGACAGGAATTACTCGTGAGGTTCGATGATGCGGGCAACGTCCGCCAAGAGCGACGCTGGATCGGCCTCCGGGCGATGCAGGAAATCCAGAACTTGAAGGTGCAGTTCCGCTCGTCCTCTGGTGCCCCTGGCGCCACGATCACGACAGTCGCGGCGAAAGAAATCGATGGACCGTTGGCGGCCTCGGTGGCGCGTGTGCACAACGTAGGCGGCATCTCTGAGGGGCTCGTACTGCTATCGGGTCACTGCGGTCCGGATACTCCACCGACCAGTTTTGTAGTCTGGCATGAAGGCCGCAGTTTCTACTGCCTGGATCGGGAAACCGCCCAAAAGGAGTATGCCGACGACGACTGGAAGCAGGAGTACCAGTCGATGGCTATTTCCGTTCCAACGCAGCGTGCGGTCGTGACAATAGACTTCCCGCCGAGCCATCATGCGATGGAGCCCGGACCGAGCCCGGTGGTTTTCATTGCCCACACCGAAACCCTGCACGTGGCGGAGACCAAGCGCGTGAAGCCTGGGTTTTCGTGGTCGGCGGGAAGGGCGACCTTGAGCGTCGATGAACCGAAGATCGGGCTTGGCTACGGGATCACGTGGATGCCCCCTGCGAAGGGAGCGGGC
>JACPAP010000093.1 GCA_016180765.1 Gemmatimonadota bacterium | reverse complement strand
ACGGCGCCGCGATCGTGAACGCCTTCGTGGCGGGGATCAGCGCGTACATCGACGAAGCCAACCGGGCAACGGAGCACCTCCCGCTGGAATTCCGGCTGCTCGGGATCCGCCCGCAGCACTGGACGCCCGAGGTGGTGATCTCGAGACATCAGGGCCTGCTGGGGAACATCGGCGAGGAGCTCGGCACCGCGCGAGCGGTGGTGCTCCTGGGACCCGAGAAGGTGAAGTGGCTGGAGGGCTTCGGGCCCGGCGTTCCGGATCTCACCTTCGACCCCGCGATCGACCAGCAGCTGCTCTCGGCCAACATCCTCGAGTTGTACGACGCGTTTCGCACGGGGCTTCGGTTCCGGCCGGAGGACGTGGCGGCGCCGTTCAGGGCCGCAGGAGCGGGAGGAGGCGCAGAAGCCGCAGCGTACTCCCCTGCCGCCCCTGCCGTTGCTGCCGTCCCTGCCGTTGGGGAGTGGTTGGGAGAGGAAGGGCTAGCGCGGAGGGGCGCGGAGGATGTGGGCAGCAACAACTGGGTGGTGAGTGGCCAACGCAGCGAAAGCCGCTACCCCATGATGGCCAATGACCCCCACCGGGCGCTGTCGGCACCTTCGCTCCGGTACTGGGTGCACCTGGTGGGGCCGGGGTGGAACGTGATCGGCGGGGGCGAGCCCGCGCTGCCCGGGGTGTCCATCGGGCACAACGGATACGGGGCCTGGGGACTCACCGTGTTCGAGACGGATGGCGAGGACCTCTACGTGTACGACACCAACCCGGAAAACCCGAATCAGTACCGCTACCAGGGCGCGTGGGAGACCATGACGGTACTGCGGGAACGGATCAGCGTAAGGGGTGAGGGAGAACACACAGCCGAGCTCAAGTACACCCGGCACGGTCCGGTGGTCTTCGAGGACCAGGAGCACCGCAAGGCCTACGCCGTGCGCGCGGCGTGGATGGAGGTCGGCGGGGCTCCCTATCTCGCGAGCTTGCGGATGGACCAGGCCAAGACCTGGGAAGAGTTCCGCGTGGCCGCCAGCTACTCGAACATTCCCGGGGAGAACATGGTGTGGGCCGACCGTGACGGGACCATCGGCTGGCAGGCGGTGGGCATCGCGCCGATTCGCCGGAACTGGAGCGGCCTGATCCCGGTGCCGGGCGACGGCCGCTACGAATGGGACGGGTATCTCCCCATCAAGGCGAAGCCGCACGTGGTGAATCCCCCCGAGGGATACTTCGTCACCGCCAATAACGACCTGGTCCCGCGGGACTACGGCTACATGGACGCGATCGGGTTCTCCTGGTCCGCTCCGTACCGGTGGGCGCGGATCAGCGAGGTGCTGGGGAGCGGGCGCAGGATGTCCGTGATGGACATGATGCGGCTCCAGACCGACGAGCTGGCGATTCCCGCCCGGCAGCTGGTGCCGTTACTGGATGATCTCAACGCCCCGGATGCACGCGTAGAGCAGGCGCGCCGGCGGCTGCTCGCGTGGGACTATGTGCTGGACAAGCGATCGGTGGAGGCCGGCATCTACGTCGCGTGGGAGAACGCGCTGCGCCAGGCGGTGACGCAACGGGTGGTTCCGCCCGAGGGCCGCGCGCTGATCGGCGGCGTACCGTGGTCCAATGTCGTGGGCTGGCTGGTATCGCCCCCCGGGGAATTCGGCGCCAACCCCACGGCGGCGCGTGACTCGATGCTGCTGGGCGCGCTGGGCACGGCGATAGAGCGGCTCACGGCCAAGTTGGGAAGGAACATTGAGGAGTGGCAGTACGGCCAGCCTCGTTATCATCACGCGCTGATCCGCCACCCCCTCGGTAGCGTGGTGAACGAAGCGACCCGCCGGAAGCTCGAGGTCGGCCCCCTGCCCCGCGGGGGCTACGGCTCGACGCCCAACGCCACCGGCAACGCCGACAACCAAACCAGCGGCGCGTCGTTCCGGATCATCGTGGATACCGGCGACTGGGATCGCACCGTGGGCACCAACACACCGGGCCAGAGCGGCGATCCGGACAGCCCCCATTACCGCGATCTGTTCGAGATGTGGGCCACCGACCGGTATTTCCCGGTGTTCTACTCGCGGGAACGGGTAGAGAAGGTGACGGAGGAGAGACTCCGGCTGGAGCCCGGGTCGAGCGCCGGGAGGTGACCACCGGCCTGGTCATCTTCGCCGCGACCTACCTCTTGATCGCGGTCCAGCGGCTGCCGTTCATCCACCTCAACCGTCCCACGGCCAGCCTGGTCGGCGCCGTGGCCATGGTGGTCTTCGGCGTGCTCACGCTCGAGCAGGCGTACGCCGCGGTGGATTTCGACGTGCTGGTCTTCTTGCTGGGCCTGATGCTGATCGTGGGGTATCTCGAGGTCGGCAAGTTCTTCGAGTGGGCCGCGGAATGGGTGCTGGAGCGCGCGCTCACCCCGCCGCGACTGCTGTTCGCCGTGGTGGTTGGCGCCGGGCTCCTGTCCGCGTTCTTCGTCAACGACACCGTGTGCCTGGTGGTGACCCCGGTACTGCTCGCCGCATTGGAGCGGCTGCGCGTCCGGCCGCAGCCCTATCTCATCGCGCTCGCCATGGGCGCCAACGTGGGCTCGGTGGCGTCGGTGACCGGCAACCCGCAGAACATGCTGGTGGGCATCTGGAGCGGCGCCTCGTTTGGCCGGTTCCTGTGGCACATGTTGCCAGTGGCGGTAGGGGGCCTGGCCATCACCTACGGCTACCTCCGCTGGGCCCTCCGGCAGCAGCTGGCCGAGCCGTTCCCACAGCGCCTGGACCCGGTCACGATCGAGCCGGACCGTCCGCTCGTCGCCAAGGGCCTGGCCATGTTCACCGTTGCGGTGGTGGGTTGGCTCGCCGGCGGCTCCCTCCCGCTGGTGGCGATCACGTGCGGCGCCCTGATGGTGGCGATTGCCCGGCGCGACCCGGCCTACGCGGTCGAACGAGTGGACTGGGATCTGCTGCTCCTCTTCTCGTCGCTGTTCGTGGTGATGCGGGGCTTGGAGGCGACCGGCGCGGTGGCGTGGATCGACCGGCAAGCGCTCGCCCTCGCGGAGGGCGGCTCGCTCGCGTTGCTGGGTAGCGTAGTGAGCGGCGTGATGGTACTGCTCTCCAACCTGATTTCCAACGTTCCGGCGGTCATGCTCTGGCGCAACGTGGTCCCGCAGCTCCCGGACCCGGACTTGATGTGGCGAATCGTCGCGATGAGCTCGACCTTCGCCGGCAACCTGCTGCTCATCGGCTCGGTCGCGAACCTCATCGTCGCCGAGCGGGCGGAGGACCGGGGTGTGAAGCTCGGGTTCGGAGAGTACGCTCGCGTGGGGGTGCCGGTGACGCTACTCACGATTGCGTGGGGGACGCTGGTGCTGCTCGTGGGCGCGCGTTGACGGTGGACGGGGCGAGCCGGGCCTTCACCTCTGCCCGGTTCTTGCGCGACACCGCGTACACCTTTTGCTGCGCGTGGGATCAAGGCCCAGCGAACCAGCCGAGCCGCGCCCTTGCCCCACCGCAAGTACGACCAGACCAGCCGCCACCCGCGCTGGAGGATCTTGGGCCACGAGTAAAACACGCGGTTGATCCGGTCGTACGCGTCGAATACGTCATCCGGCGACACGTTGTGGGGCAGGAACACCAGGTGATCTCCCTCGTAGTGCGACAAATCCTGATCGAAGATGCGCCCTTCCGCTTCCACCTCGCGGGCGAAGGGCGTACCGGGAATCGGGATCGAGATGGAAAGGAGCACCGCGCTGGGATCCACGTCCTCGATGCGCTCCGGCAAGGTCCGGTAGTACTCCGGCGTGTCCTCCTCGAGCGCCAGCATCATGCCCGTGAAGGTGACGATGCCGCGTTGCTTGAGCTTGCGGAACATCTGTTGGTACTCGTGCACCTTGTTTTGGCGCTTCTGTACCGCGTACAGGCTGGGCTGATTGAGCGACTCCAGGCCGATGAAGGCCATGGCGCCGTGCGCCTGCTGCAACAGGTCCACGAACTCGTCGTCCTTGAGACAGTTGAAGGTGAACTGGAAGCCGATGGCCCAGTAGTCGAGCCTGGCGATCTCCCGCAACAGCTCCTTCGCGTAGCCCATGTCGCCGGCGAAGTTGTTGTCGTAGAACATGGCCGTCTTCCGCTTGTGGAACGGCAGCCGATCCACGGCGGTAAGGTCGCGGATCACGTCCTCGATGGGCCGACAGCGATGCGCCGTGGGCCTGATGTTGAGCGCGCAATAGGTGCAACGGAACGGACACCCCCGCGTGGCCTCGGTCACGATCGGCGTCATGAACTCGGGCTCGGCCAGGTCGTAGCGCGGCGGTGGAATGTGGTCCATGGGCGGCGCCAAAGGCGCCTGGTACACCTTCTTCAACCGCCCGCTCACCAGGTCCGCCACCACCTGCGGCCAGACGCTCGGGGCTTCACCCACGACGACGGCGTCAAAGTGCGGCAACAGCTCGTGCGGGAAGGTGGAGGCGTAGCGGCCGCCCGCGATCACCTTCTTGCCCCGCCGCCGAAACCGCTCCGAGACCCGGCGCGCGTGCGCACCTCCACTTCCACCAGATCCGGCGTGAGACCCGCGAGCAGCAGGCCCGGCAGCGGGGGGGCCGGCGAATTGGCGAAGTAGGGCTGCCGCTCGCCCAGGTTCTGGAACAGCACGACGATCTGGAGTTTGGGCTTACGCATGGCACACCTCTTCTTTGACGCGGAGTTGGGTGGCGAGGACCCGCATCGCCCGCTGCACCAGCCCGGGGACCAGCCCGCGCAACAGCGACAGCGCTCGCCCCGGCGGCGACAGGACCAGCTCCTCTGCATCCCGCTCGATGGCTCTCACGATCGACCGGGCGACCGTCTCGGGAGCGGCGTATCCGTTCCGGGGACGTCGAGCCCCGCCCAGCTTCTTCTCGTGGTCGAACAGCGGGGTTCGGGTGTAGCCGGGGTATACAGTGAGCAGGCGGATGCCGCTGTCATGCAGCTCCGCCCGCAGGCTCTGGGCGAGCGCGGCCAACGCGGCTTTGCTGGCGCTGTAGGCCGCGAGGTAGGGCACGCCGTGCAATGCCGCGACCGACGCGACGTTCACGACCAGCCCGCCTCCCTGCCGCCGCATCACCGGAATCGCTTCGAGCATCGCGTATAGGGGGCCGTAGAAGTTCACGGTCATGAGGCGCTGGAAGTCCGCCACGGAGCCGTACTCCGCCAGGCCGTACACGCTGATCCCCGCGTTGTTGATCAGCACATCGAGACCACCGAGCCGATCGACCGTGGCGGCGCACAGGGAGTGAACGCTGTCTCGGTCGGCCACGTCGCACGGAGCCACGATGGGCGGCGGCAGCGCGGGATGCCGCAGCGCCACCACGGCGGCGGTTCCCTCAAGCCGGCTCCTCCCCCGCGCGGCCAACACCAGACGCGCCCCTCGCCCACCCAACGTCAAGGCCAGGGCGGCGCCGATGCCGGAGGAGGCCCCGGTGATCAGGACCCGCTTCGCTTCAAGCCGCATACGCGATGCTCAGCCTGCGGAAGAACAGGGTCACGCGGAGGATCGGAGCGACCAACCGAATCAACCCGTCGGGCAGCGCCATCATGACTCCTGTCAACGTCACGAGCGTACGCTGCCCAACCCACGTCAAGCCGGCGTCAAGGGTCGAGCTTGACGGCCGCTTGACGCTGTTTCCGCATGTTGCGCTCAGTCTTACAGGACCGGCAGCACATGACGCGGGAGCGAAAGCACAGGCTAGAGCGGCAGTTGAGCGTGGCGACGCTGGTGGGCGGCCTCCTGGTTGCGATCTACTGGACCGTGTACTTCACCAATGCCGTCCCAGTGGGCCAGGAGGATTCGCTGGCCAGCGCCTACGAAGCGGCGTTCCCGGTGGCGGACGCGCTACTCGCCATCCTGCTGTTCGCCGCGAGTCGAGCCCTGTACGCCGGGCGGCGCACCGGTTCGTTCTTCCTGGTGGCGGCCGCCGCCGCCTGTCTGTACCTGGGATTCCTGGATCTCACGTTCTATACCCGGGCTGGCGTGTACTGGCCGCTCACTACGGCCGGCGCGGTCGAGCTGTTTGTGAATGCCTGCTGCATTGGGGGCGGGGCCGCCGCGCTCCGCTTGGGCTGGCAGCTGTGGGGCGCGACGTGAAGCCCGCTTCGTTGACCGGCCGATCCGTGGTAGTGATCGGCGCCGCCAGCGGCATCGGGGCCGCAACGGCTCGCGCCCTGGTTCGGGCCGGGGCGCGCGTAGCGCTGGCGGACCTGGCCGAGCTTACCCTCCCGGACTCCGAGCGGGTGTTGGGCATGCGCGCGGATGTCACCCGCACCGAAACGTTGGACGCGCTGCGGGACGCGGCGATCGGCGCCTTTGGCTCGATCGACGCCGTGATCAACTGCGCCGGCGTGATCGCGCCCGGTCCGGTAGACCGACTGCCCGTGGAAGCGGTCTACCGCCAGATCAACGTGAATCTACTGGGCACGGTGCTGGTGACGAGGACCTTCCTGCCCCATTTCCGGGAGCGGGGCCGAGGCCACCTCATCCACGTGGGGTCGCTGGGAGGCATCGTGCCGTTGGCGGGCGAAGCCATCTACTCGGCCACCAAGTTCGCGGTCCGGGGCTTCTGTCTGGCCTTGGGCCTAGAACTCAGGGGCACCGGAATCTCGGTGTCCGTAGTTTGCCCCGACTCGACCGACACCCCCCAGCTGGCCATCGAGGCGACTCAACACGGCTCGCCGTTCTCCTTCTTGAGTGCGCCGCTCGACCCCGCGGACGTCGCCGCGGCGATCCTGGACACCATGCGGCGGCCGCGCCTCGAGGTGGCGGTTCCCTCGGGACGCGGCCTGCCGGCCAAGCTGCTCGCCTGGTCGCCTG
>JACPAP010000092.1 GCA_016180765.1 Gemmatimonadota bacterium | reverse complement strand
GTTGCGGCGGATCGCCGTACGCGTGGGAACGCGGCAGGCCACCGCGAGTCCCGGCGAAGCGCATCGGACCCTTGCGGCGGCGGATATCGAGCGGTTCCTGGAACGGCGCGCACTCCCGACGTCGCTCTACGCGCCGCTCCCGGTGCCGCCCAACATGCCGTTGATTCCCATGGGCGCCGGCATAAGCGCGAGAGAGCCGTAGACGCGCGCGGTTTTTCGCACCCATGGTGCGTGGAATTGCTGGCAGTTCCTCGAAACGCTAGCTTGATATTGGACGGCACTCGTAACCGGAGTTCCGTCGTGGGAATCACGCATAGATTGTCCCGTAAGCTCAGCGAAATGCTGGGTGAGGAAGCCGCCGAGGATCTCGTGAACTGGATGGACGACGTAGAAAGGGAGCGCGCGGAGTGGCGTGAGGCCATGCGCGCCGACTTCGCCGAGCTGCGGCAGGAGATGCAAGCGGGCTTCGCTGAGCTGCGGCAGGAGATGCAGGTGGGCTTTGCCACCCTGCGCCAAGAGATGGCGCAGATGGAGGCCAGGTTCGAGCGACGTTTCAGCGATCTCATCAAGTGGTCATTCGTGTTCTGGGTGGGAGCGGTGGCAGCCATTGCCATGCTCGCCGGAGCCCTGCGCTAGGCGAACTAGCAGCGGCCGGAGGCCACCGTCGCCCGCCTCTTGAAGCCTGACCCTTCAATCGCCACCAGGCTGCGAGGCTGCACATGAGAATCCTTGCCCTCCTCTCTGCGGGCGCGCTGGTCGTCGCGCTGCCGGCCCGCGAGCTCACGGCCCAGGGGCCCCAGATTGACGCCGACGACATCGGCGGCGTGGTCACCGGCCCCAACGGACCGGAAGCCGGTGTGTGGGTCATCGCCGAAACGACCGATCTTCCCACCAGGTTGGTCCGGATCGTGGTCACCGATGATCAGGGCCGCTATGTGGTGCCGGACCTTCCCGAAGCGAACTACAGCGTCTGGGTCCGCGGGTACGGCCTGGTAGACTCGCCCAAGACCACGGCTGCCCCCGGCAGGACCCTGAACCTGACCGCGGTGCCCGCGCCCGATCCTCGCGCCGCCGCCGAGTACTACCCGGCGGGCCATTGGTTCTCGCTGCTCCGCGTCCCCGGGAAGGATGAATTCCCCGGCACCGGCCCGGAGGGGAACGGCATCGCACCGAACATGAACCACCAGGCCGAGTGGCTCAGGCTGCTGAAGTCGGGCAATTGCACGGCGTGCCACCAACTCGGTGCCAAGGCCACGCGGGAGATTCCCGAAGGCCTAGGTCACTTCGACAACTCGGTGGCCGCATGGGATCGGCGAATCCAGTCGGGCCAGGCGGGCGGTGGGATGAGCGGCGGCCTCAACATGCTCGGCCGCCAGCGCGCGCTCCGCATGTTCGCCGACTGGACCGACCGTGTCGTCGCCGGCGAGGTTCCACCGGCACCCCCCCGGCCACAGGGGATCGAGCGCAACGTCGTCATGACGCTGTGGGACTGGGCCGATCCCAAAGCCTATCTGCACGACCTGGCTTCGACCGACCGCCGGAATCCGACGGTCAACGCCAACGGACCTCTTTATGGGGTCCTGGAGGCCAGCGCGGACTACATGCCGGTCTTGGATCCGGTGCGCCACTCGGCGAGCCAGGTTCCGCTCACGGTGCGCGACCCCAACACGCGGCCTGCCACCGGACCCGCGATGCCGCAACCATCGCCCTACTGGGGCGATGAAGTCATCTGGACCAGCAAGAACAACGCCCATAACCCCATGTTCGACGAACGGGGCCGGGTCTGGATCACCTCCACCGTGCGGCCGCCCGAGAACCCCGACTTCTGCAAACAGGGATCGAGCCATCCGTCGGCTTTGCTGTTTCCGGTTGCCCGCGCCGGCCGGCACCTGGCGATGTACGACCCCAAGACCGACAAGCTCACGCACATCAGCACCTGTTTCAGTACCCACCACCTGATGTTCGCCGAGGACGCCGACCACACCCTGTGGACCAGCGGCGGCGGGCCGGTGCTCGGCTGGCTCAACACGCGGATGTTCGACCAGACCGGTGACGAGGTGAGATCGCAGGGCTGGACCGCGCTCATCCTGGACGCCAACGGCAACGGCAAGCGGGACGACTACGTGGAGCCGGACCAGCCGCTGGACCCCACCAAGGACAAGCGGGTCACGTCCGGCTTGTACGCGGTGGCGCCCGCGCCGGACGGCTCGATCTGGGGAACGTCCCTTGGATTCCCCGGTGCCGTCGTGCGCGTCACACCCGGCTCCAATCCGCCGGCCACGGCCTTGACGGAAGTGTTTCAACCACCGGTGGACGCGCAGGGCGTACCGCTGGAGGGGTACTCTCCGCGAGGCGGCGACGTAGATCGGAATGGCGTCTACTGGGCGGCCATGGCGAGCGGCCACCTGGCCAGCTTCGACCGGCGCAAGTGCAAGGGTCCGCTCAACGGTCCCACTGCGCTGGGACAACATTGCCCCGAGGGCTGGACCTTCTACCCGGAGCCGGTACCGCAGATGCAGGGGGTCACGGCACCGGGCAGCGCCGAGGCCAGCTACTACACCTGGGTGGACCAATTCGACGTGTCCGGCTTGGGAAGCAACGTGCCGATCAATACCGGCAACGCCGCCGAGGGACTGCTGGTCTGGAAGGACGGCAGGTGGATCGTACTCAGGGTTCCCTATCCGATGGGTTTCTACACCAAGTGGCTGGACGGCCGGATTGACGACCCGAACGCCGGCTGGAAGGGCCGCGGGCTCTGGGCCACGGTGAGCACCAGGTCGCCGTTTCACATGGAAGGCGGCAAGGGGACCACGAGCAAGGTGGTGAAGTTCCAGCTCCGCCCCGACCCGCTCGCCAAATGACAAACCGACTGTTCCGGACCGAACGCTGATTCGTTGAGTCGCGTTTAACCCGGGCTTCAGCAGCCCGCTACTCTGACCAACCATATACTGAGTGGCGGAGGTGCGGTGCTCTTAGCGTGGATCATCGGGTTCAGCGTACTGGGCAGCATCGGCGCGGTCGCCGGTGTCAGCTTGCTGCTGCTCTTTCCCGGGGCGATTCGCCGGGTGCTGGTGCCGTGTCTCTTGAGTTACGCCACCGGTACCCTCCTGGGCGCAGCCTTCCTGGGGATGATCCCCGCCAGCCTGCGACACGCCGACCCGACCACCGTCATGGCGACCGTCCTCACCGGGATGGTGCTGTTCTTCGTGCTCGAGAAGCTCGTGATCTGGCGTCACTGCCACGCGGCGGACTGCGATGTGCACGCGCGAGCCGCGCCGCTGATCCTGTTCGGCGACGCGTTCCACAACTTGGTTGACGGCATCGTGATCGCCTCAGCCTTCCTCGCCAGCGTTCCGCTCGGCATCGCCGCCGCGCTCGCGGTGATCGCGCACGAGATTCCGCAGGAAGTCGGCGACTTCGCCATCCTCCTCGACGGCGGGTACGGTCCCAGAAGGGCCGTCCTGCTCAACGCGCTCTCGGCCAGTACTACGCTTCCCGGCGCGGTGGCGGCGTATTTCTGGCTGGGCCAAACCACCGGGGCGGTCCCCTACATCCTGGGCCTGTCCGCGGCGAGCTTCATTTACATCGCCGCGGCGGAGGACCTGATCCCCGGGCTGCACCGCCAGGTGGCCCCGGCCGCGTCGGTCCGACAGCTGGCGCTGCTGCTCGCCGGGATCGGCTCCATCGCCCTGCTTCGGTTCGGGCGGTGAGCGGCCGGGCGGCGAGGGCATCCATTTGCTCGTCGCCGGCACCCCCTTGCCTCCCGGCGCTCGGCGCGCCATCCTGCAAGCCCCCCTCCGAGAGGCCCTCATGAAGCTCCACACGCTGTTGGCGTTGGCCCTGGTCGGCGCACCCGCCGCCGGGCTGGCGCAAGAGATGCCTATGGCGCAGGGCGCGGCCGGCAGTGTCGCCTCGGCGCGGCAACTCCACGAAATGGCGAAGGGCTGGCTGATTCGGTCCGCCGAGCAGATGCCGGAAGCGAATTACCCGTTCCAGCCCACGCCGGAGGTTCGCACCTTCGGGCAGTTGATCGGGCACGTGGCGAACGCCAACTACTTCTTCTGCTCCCCCGTGAAGGGCGAGACGAACCCCAGCACCGGTGACTTCGAGAAGACCACCTCCAAGGCCGCCCTG
>JACPAP010000091.1 GCA_016180765.1 Gemmatimonadota bacterium | reverse complement strand
CCTCGAGCACTTTCGCCTGGACCGCGCTTCCCCCCGCCGGCCACTTGACCAGCTTGAGCCGGCCGTTCTCCAGCTCCATCCCCGTGATGTCGCCGTCCTCGAACTTGCAGCAACCGGTGTTGAAGTAGCACGGGATCGTCTGCGGGGCGTCGTTGCACGGCGGGTACAGCGCCCGGCGATACGCGATCTGGATGCGAAGATCGGACACGCGCGTGGCATAGGCGGGGTCTCCCGGCCGGGGATTGGCCATCGCCTGCTGGAGCTCGGCCTCCAGCTTCTGCAGGTGCGTCTGACCGGCCCAGACCGGCCGATGGGTGTGGCCGGCGATCAGAATCAGCTTCCGCTGCTTCGCGGCCCATTGGTACATCGTCTTGTCGTGCTCCCCCCGAAGGCAGGCATCGTTGGCGGGCGTCTGCTTGCCAATCCCCAACAGGTTCTGGATCGGCCGATACACCAGTCGCAGCGCCAGCCGCGACAGGGGCCGGATGCGATCCGATTCGAACGTCCCCTGGTGGCCGTGCAGCAGGAACAGGGTGCCGACGTCCGCTCCGCGCCGATGCACCCGGATGCGCAGTCCCTCGAATACCCGCGCGCCGGGCAGGTAGGGCCCGAGCTTCTTCCCCACCTGTCGCGGCTCCATCCAGAGATCGTCGTGGTTGCCCCAGATCCGGTAATACCGTTCCGGCGGGAACGCCGCCTCGAGCTGCAACACGGGTTGGTAGGTCCGCTCCACGGCCTGAAAGCGGTTCTCCCACAGCTCCTCCACGTCGCCCAGGAGGACCACGGTAAACTCGCGCGTGAGATAGCTCGCCAGGGCCGCCACGTATGCCGGCCGACACTTGCGGAACTCGTCCGCGCCGTCCCCGGCGCCCTTGTGCTGATCGGACAGGATGGCGTAGCGGTGCGGCTGGTCGAGGTCCAGATCGATCGGCGCGGTCCATTGGCCGCCCAAAGCGCGAGTCAGCGAGGCGTGGATCTCAGACACCGCTGGCCTCCTTGAGGAACCAGGTCGCCGGCCGCATCCGGCAATCGTCGAGAGATGGTCTGCACAAGTCGCGCGGTGGGTCCCTGTGCGCGCAGCCGGTCCGCGTGCCAGCGGCGATCCAGTTCCACCTGCGGGACCTAACGCGCGCTTCGGGACCAACCGCGCAACTTGTGCAGAGCTTCCCTAACGGCGCGAGGCACACCGCAGCGTCGCCGCTCACAGAACGATCAGCCCCGGCACCCACCGGCCCAGCAACCGCAAGCCGTAGAGCGTGAGCGGCGGATACAGCCCATCGGCCAGCGACCAGCCGAGGATGTAGGCGAAGTTCCCGCGGAAGACGTGGAAGAAATGGGCGTGGTCCCAGGTGCCGAACAGAAGGTGCTCCGCGTATTTCACGATCAGCGAAAACGTGGCGAACATGATGAACTGGGTGATCATCCCGTGGCGTTCCCGCACGCCCAGATAGAGGAACGTGAGGCACACCCCAATCCACAGGAACGTGTGCATGAAGTTGTTCACCCACGGCAGGAAGCTCATCAGGCCGGCCCGGTACAGCAGGTAGTTGGCCAGGAACACCGCGACCGCCCAGATGCCGCCGATGGTGAAGAAGGTCTTCCGCTCCGGCCGCTCGATGCCCGGCTGGTGGGTCCGGACGATCACGAAGAGCGCGCCGTAGAAGAGCAGCAGGCCGAAGACCGTAACGGGCGTCACGCTATACATGGCTGGTCCTCCCCGGCGAACCGTTGCGTAGCTACGGAGTCAGGAGCCACGGAGTCATCCAATACGACGAGCGGCATAGTGGGCCAGCGACATGACCGTGAGCTGCGGATTCACGGTGACGCTGCTGGGGAAGACGCTGGCGTCGCAGACGTACAGGTTGCCGAAGCCGTGCACCCGGAAGTCGGGGCCCACCACGCCCCGCTCCGGATCGGCGCTGAGCGCATTGCCGCCCTGCGGATGCCCGGTGCCCAGCGTGATGTAGGCCGGGTCGCCGGCGATGCGATACAGCTCACCCACTTGATTGGGATGCGTAAGCACGTCGTACCCCCAGGTGTTGGCCATTACCCGGCGCGCCCCGGCGGCAAACAGAATCTCCGCCACCTGGGCCAGGCCGTCGGCCAGTTTCCGCAGATCCTCGGCCTCGGGCGTGAATACCACGCCCGGGCCGCCGGTCAGGGCCTCCCGGAGGTAAGCGTTCGCGCGGGTGCCCACCAGCACGCCCACCGCCATGAGGTAGCGGTACCGGCGCATGTTGTCGAAGTGATCCTCGAACCAGCCCGGCATGTTCACCGCCTGAGTGGCCGGTGGATTCCACCAGGTTTCCAGCACGAAGCCGCGCCCCTGGTGGGGCAGGCCGTAATGGGAGATCTGGAGCCCGTCGTAGGCGTCCATGGGATCGTCGAATTCCGCGGTGAGCGGGGACCCCATGTTGAAGGACATCTGCCGGCCCACCGGCAAGCCGCGGCCGATCCCGCTCCGTCGCAGCAGATAGCTGGAAGCGATGGCGCCCGCCGAAACCACGAACGTGCGGGCTCGGATGGTGACCTGCCGTCCCTTCGGCGTGACCGCCCGGGCATCCAGCACGCGCTGGGGTCGGCCGCTCAGTACGCGGAGCCGCGTCACCTCGCAGTCCGACACGATGCGCACCCGGCTGCCGAAGTCGCGCTGGGCCCAGGGCAGCGCCGTGTCCAGCATCGAGAGCTTCTTGCCGTAGGCGCAGCCGATGTTGCAATACCCGCACCCCAGGCAGTCCTTGATGTTGGCCTCCACCGGATCCACCTGGAGTTGCCCCGCCACAGGAGTAGGCCCAGCCGCGCCGGCCACGAACTTGACCGCGGACGGGTTAAGCGGGGCCCCGGCCTGCGAGCCGATGTCGAGGAACTTCCGAACCGCCTTCACGCTGGCGCGCACCTCCTCGAGGTCGAGCCCCGCGTGATGCACCGCGGGATCGTTCCACCGCTCGAGCACCCGGTCCGGAGGGTCGAAGCAGACGGCGTTGTTGACGGTGGTGGACCCGCCCACGCAGCTCCCCTGGAGGATGGTGAACCGGAAGTCCTCGGTCTGTTGGAAGACGCCGTCGGCGTAGAGCTTGGCGATCATCTCCACTTCATCGGAGTTGAAGTGGCGAGGCTCCACGTACTGGCCTCGCTCCACCACCAGCACGTCGCGCCCCTGCTTCGCCAGGCCATGAGCCATGAGGGCCCCCGCCGCGCCGGAGCCGATCACGCAGACATCGGTCTCCAGGACCGCACCGGGCTCGAGATCAGCCCCATGGACCACGGACAGCGGATGCGCCTGCGGCGGGGGGATCTTCCCGGCCTGCTCCAGCTGCCGGTAGCGATCCCGCTCGGTGAACGGCTGGTACCCCACGGAGGCGTAGCTCCGCCGGTCGTTGTAATACCCCACGTAGCAGACCTGCTTGGCCACGCGGACCATGGCCTGCACCATCCGCCGCCACCAGTCGGGAACCAGGCGGAGAATCACGTCCCGATAGAAGTGGGGCTGAGGTAACGGTCCGCGTTGGCGGCGATGTCGTAGGCGCTGAGCTTGGGGTCTCTGCCTTTGAGGACCACGCCGGCGAGCGCGATGAGGGCCCGGTATTCGGTGGGCTCCAGGAATCGCGGCTGGAACCGCGACGCCCAGGCGCCCTGGTAGAGGGCGAACAGCACCAGGGCAATGGCGCCGTCCAGGAGCAGGGCTCCCCGCATCACGCTTCGGAGCGCTGTCTCCTGCCCGCCGATCCGAACCGCGACGTCGGTCTGGCCCAGCCACAGGAGCACCAGCAGCGCCAGCGCGGAGACGACGTGAGCCGCGATCACCACCCCGGCGAGCGGCATGTTCCGCCGGATGTCGTGGGCGACGTACCAGCAGACCAGCGCCAGGCCGCCCACCTTCACCACCGAGTTGGTCACGAAGGGCAGCTCGACGAAGAACGCCTGCGTGGCGGCGAGAAGCGGGCCCATCTGGTACGCCACGGCGGCCAGGGCGAAAAGGACGGCGAAGCCCACCATCGCGACGCGGAGCCGCAGCTCGCCCGGGGTCAGCGGCAGGGCGTGGGGCGGGCGTGGCGCAGGAGGGTGTCGCAGCGCCGCCGGCCGGGCGCCGAGGTAGAAGGCCAGGAACAGCGCGGTGATGACTCCGTCC
>JACPAP010000233.1 GCA_016180765.1 Gemmatimonadota bacterium | reverse complement strand
GCGCCGATCCGGAAGTCCTGGGCCGAGCGATCACGGTGAATGGTAACCCGTACGTGATCGTGGGTGTCGTCCCCGCATCGCTCACACGGTTGCCATTGGCGGGTGACGCGGAGGTGTGGCTGCCGCTGCGGTCCCCGGATCAGACCGACGAATTCGCGGGCGCTACGTTACTCGCGCGCCTTCAGCCGGGCGTCACCGTCGAGACCGCGGCACGGGAGCTCGACGCGATCCGTTCCCGGCTGGTCGAGCCAACCCCGTTTTTCGCGGGGTGGCCCGCGCACATTTACCGGGTTCCCGACTTTCTCCAGGACGACCTCCGCGTGACGCTGCTCGTACTGTTGGGGGCCGTCGCCCTCGTGCTCCTGGTGGCGTGCGCCAATGCAGCCGGCTTGCTGTTGGTGCGCGCCACGGCGCGCGGGCGTGAGCTGGCGGTGCGCGTGGCACGCGGCGCCCGCCGCGGCGACCTCATGCGTCAGCTCATGGTCGAGAGCGGCATGCTGGCGGCCATCGCGGCGGTCGTGGGCGTAGGCCTGGCGGTGCTCTGGATCGCGGTGGTGGTGAAGCTCCGCCCTGAGGACCTGTCCGCACTGGACCGCGTCGCCCTGGATCACCGGGCTCTGGCGTTCACCAGTGGCTTGAGCTTCCTGACGATGCTGCTGTTTGGAATCGTGCCAGCGCTCCGAGGATCTCAGGTGCGGCCGAGTGCCTGGCTCAAGAGCGACAGTCCCGGCAGCCTCGGTGGAGGGGCGCACGCGCGGTTCCGCACCGGCTTGGTCGTCATACAGGTTGCCTTGTCGGTCGTGCTGCTCGTCGGCGCCGGGCTGCTCATGCATACACTCCTGCGCCTGCAACGCTCCGATCCGGGCTTCCGCGCCGAGAACCTCCTGGTGGCGCGGCTGGAGCTGCCGGCGTCGGAGGTGACGGCCACCGTCAATCTGGAAACCCTCGTCCCGGAGCTCGAGGCGGGCGCCAGACGGCTCCCCGGCGCAAGCGCCGCGCTGGTCACGCCCGAAGTCCCACTCCACTACGGAGTGATGGGTGGCATCATGCAGGCCGACGGCGTCGAGCTCGCGAAGGATGCCGCGGCGGCGCCGCGCGCGTATGCCCGCGTGCCGCCCGGCTACTTCGAGGTACTCGGCGTCCCGCTGCTCCGGGGCCGCGGGTTCGAGCCGCGGGACGTGAGGGGTGCGGCGCGCGGTGAGCCCGTGCGGATCGTTTCCGAGAGCCTCGCGCGCGTCCTGGCGCCGGACGGCGACGCGGTGGCAATGCGCATTCGGATCGGCGAGCGCGGGACCTGGGCGACGGTGGTCGGCGTGGTACAGGACGTTGCGGCGTCGTCGCTGCGGCGGGAAGTGCGTCCGTTCCAGCTCTATGCGCCGTTCGACCCGTCCAACCGCTTCGGTGACTGGATCTGGCTCGTGGTCCGCACGCGAAGCGAAGTGGCGGGCATACTCCCGCTCGTGCGTCCCCTGGTGCGGGCGGTGGATCCCAACGTCTCAGTGCGTGAGGTCGCGACTGGCCGCGATCTCATCGCAGGTGAGCTGCTGGAGCCGCGCTTCTATACGATTTTGCTCGCCGTCTTCGCGGGCATTGCGCTGCTGCTGTCTGCGGTGGGTCTCTACGGTGTCCTCAGCCACTCGGTCGAGCTTCGCACCCGGGAGATCGGTGTGCGCATGGCGCTGGGCGCCGCGGCCGCCGAGGTGCGCGGCCTCGTGGTGCGGCAGGCGATCCCGCCGGCGGTCGGGGGGCTCGCGCTGGGTGTCGGGCTGTCCATGGTCGCCGCACGTGTCCTGTCCAGTTTGCTGTACGAGGTCCAGCCGGCGGATCCGCCGGCCCGGGCGCTCGTCGCCCTGGTGATCGCCGCGACCGCCGCCCTGGCCAGTTGGCTTCCGGCGCGGCGTGCGTCAAAGGTCGATCCGGTGGTGGCGCTGCGGTATGAGTGAGGCGGTGTCAGAGTGTCCGGTGTCAGGGCCTGTCGTCCTGGTCGCGAGCGACCAGGGTCAGGAGTTCGCTCGGCGTCACGACCGGTATCGAGAAGGAGGAGAAGTCCTCGGGGTCGCGGCTCACCACGTAATCCGCGCCGATCTCGAGGGCGCAGACGGCCTGGACCGCATCCTCGAAATCCTTCCAGCCGAGGGAGAGGGCCTTGAGGATCATGTCGTGGTCGACGGGGACCACGCGGACCAACCGGAGCAAGTCCACGAGCGCGGCCGCGGCTCGCTTCCGGTTCAGATCCTTCGTGAGGAGGTATTCGATTGTGGTGATGGTGTGGACGGCGACAAAGCCTTCAGCCCGGGCGTCGTCCAGGAGCGAAAGCACCGCTGCCGCGTCGTCGACCCAAGGTTTCCTCCGGGCGAGAACGTCGACGATCACGTTGATGTCGAGGAGCAGCTTCAACGTCCATGCTTCTCTTCGAGGTGGCGCCGGTATTCCGCCACGTCCGCGCTCTCGGACAAGATGCCGACCAGCCTTCGCACGGTGGGGCTATCGCGGCGCTTCTGCCGGCCCGGCAATCTCGCCAGGAACTGTGTCACCAGCCGGGAGATACTCGTGTTATGCGCTTGGCTGTAGCGCCGCGCCTTCTCGATGACGCCCTCCTCGACGCTGAGGGTCAACTTCTTCAGGCCCAAGACAGGCATCCTCCAGCACGTATTGTCTTCATATTATTATACGTATCTACCGGAGGGCTTGTCAAATCACCGCCCATCGGGCTGAGCGCCCACGATCCCTTGGAGGCGCTCCGATATGAATGATCTCCGCTATGCGATTCGCTGCCTGCTCAACAGTCCCCGCTTCACGGCAGCGGCGGTGCTCACCCTCGCCCTGGGCATCGGAGCCACCACCGCGGGATTCAGCCTGGCAAATTGGCTCATTCTGCGCCCCCTTCCCGGAGTTCCGGACGACGGCCGGCTGGTTGTCGTGTGGTTCGGTCGCTCACGTGAAGAAGGCAGCTTCACGCCCAGTTGGTTGACGTACCCAAACCGCGCCGACCTGCTCTCCATGACGCCGGCCTTCGAGGATCTGGCCGGTTACCAGAGGGTCCACGCGAACGTCGCCCTGGAGCGCGGCGCGGCGCGACGGGTGAGCGTCGAATACGTCTCCGCCGGCTACTTCCCCGTGCTCGGGGTGCGACAACGACTGGGTCGCTTCTTCTCTGCCGACGAAGACCGACCACCCCAGGGCTCGCAGGTGGCGGTGATCAGCGAGGGGCTGTGGCAAGAGCTATTCAACGCGGATCCAGCGGCGTTGGGTCGGCCGATCCGCGTTAATGGAGTGGACTTTACGGTGATCGGTGTCGCACCCCGGGCCTTCCAGGGCGCGAATCGGTTCGGGAATACCCAGCTCTGGCTTCCCGGCACAACGCAATACCTGGTTCGGCACATGGCATGGACGTTCGATCGCGGGGAGGGCGGATTCTACGAGCATTTCGGCCGACTCGCGCCGGGCGCCACCTACGAGCAGGCGCGCGAGCAGCTGCGCATTGCCGCTCGACGGCTCGCCGAGTTGCATCCTGGGGAGAACGAAAACCTGGGTGATTGGGATCCGGCCATCGCTCGCGGCACCGGGGCCGCACCCCTGTGGCGCGACCTGACCGGCGAGAAGGCAGCGCTGCTGTTCGGGCTGACCGTCCTGCTGTTAGCAGTGACGATCGCCAACGTCGCGGGGTTGCTGCTGTTCCGCGGCGTTCGCCGTCGCGCCGAGTTGGCAGTACGAAAGGCGCTGGGTGCCACTGACGGACGGGTAGTCTGGCTCTGCGTTGCCGAAAGCATTTTGCTCGCGGTTGCGGGTGGAGCGCTCGCGCTGGTGGTGGCCGTCTGGCTGCTCGACCTCTTCAAGGGCTCGACGATTCTCATGGCGCGCGTCACGGATGTTCCTCTGGACTGGCGAGTCCTGGGCTTCGCGCTCGCCGCTTCGGTCGGCGCCGGCGTCGTGATGGGCCTGGTACCCGGTTGGTTCGCCAGACGAACGCAGGTAGTGGAGTGGCTCAGGGAGGCGGGCCGAACCAAGACCGGCGGCGAAGCGTTCGCGCGGCAGGCACTTACCACCGTGCAGCTCGCCACGTCGCTGGTCCTGATTGTCCTGTCGCTGCTGTTCGTCCGTACGCTCCAGAACCTTGATGCCGTGGATCTGGGCTTCGACCCGAATGATGTCACCGTCTTCCCTCTGAATCCCCGTGACCAGGGCTACCAGGGTGATCGGCTGCGGGCGTATCTGGCGGAGTTGCAGCGTCGAGTTCAGGGGCTCCCGGGCGTTGAGTCGGCGGTCCTGAGCAGCGGCGTGCCGTTCTCCGGTGGCTTTAGCTTCACCAGGATCCACCGCGCGGAAGACGAGGCCGCGAGCGCGTTGCGCGTGAACTTTGAGCAGGTGCCGCCGGCCCTCTTCGAGACGTTGCGCCTCCCCTTGCTTCGGGGCCGACTCTTCACGCACGCGGACTCGGCGGAGAGCGTGGTGATGAGCCTGGCTCTGGCCCGCCGGCTGTTTGGCGGCGCCGATCCTATCGGCCGCGCCGTGAGCTTTCACGCTGTTGGTGAGGAAGGCCGCCGGTACCGCGTCGTGGGTGTCGTGGGGGACAGCCGGTGGCGGGGCCTTGACGCCGAGGTCCCCTTGTTTGTGTACCAGCCGCACTGGCCCGACCGGACCAGGCTGCTGGCGGTGCGCTCGACCCGGTCTTCCGGCGACGTCGTCGCCGCAGTCAATGCCATCGCAGCCTCGCTCGATAGCAGCATGCCGCTCCATGACGCCGCGACGTTGCGAGATCTGGTCGCGCGCGAACTGTCCGAGCGCCGGGCCCTGGCTACGCTACTGACCTTGCTTTCGGTGCTCGCGGTCACGTTGGCGGCGGTGGGACTGTACGGCTTGGTCGCGTACGGGGTGGAGAGCCGCTCGCGCGAGTTCGGCATCCGGATCGCGCTCGGCGCGGAACGCCGGAGCATTGCCGAGCTGGCCATGCAGCAAGGCGCGCGGCTGGCGCTGATCGGAGTGCTGTTCGGCGGAGCCGGCGGCGCGATCGCCGCCCGGCTGGTGGAGAGCCGTCTGTTCGGGGTCACGCCGCTCGATGCGGTCACGTTCGGGCTCGCCGCCGCGCTACTCGCGGCGGCGGCGCTGTTGGCGTGTTACCTCCCCGCCCGGCGGGCGGCCAACATGGATCCGATGACGGCCCTGCGTTATGAATGACCTCCGCTACGCGCTTCGCGGCCTGCGCAACAGCCCCGGCTTCACGGCAGCAGTCGTCCTGACCCTGGCGCTCGGCATCGGCGCTAACGCAGCAGTGTTCGACGTGCTGGACCGGCTCCTTTTGCGTCCGCCTCCTCACGTGGAAGACGCCGAGCGCGTGGTTCGACTCTACCTCACGCAGCGGTCGCCGACCTTCGCGTTCACCAGTCCCGTCACGAGTTATGCCGTGTTTCGCGATTTGCGTGACAACGCGCGATCCGTAACGAACCTCGCGGCGTTCTATCACGGCGACGTCAGCGTGGGCCGCGGTCTCGAAGCCGAAAAAGCCAGAGGGTCGCTGGTCTCGGACACCTACTTCCCGTTGCTCGGTGTGCGTCCCGCCCTGGGCCGTTTTTTCGCCGCCGAGGAGGACCGTGTGGCCGCGACGCCGGTCGTGGTCCTGAGCTACGGGTACTGGCGGCGTCGCTTCGCCGGTGATTCCACCGCCCTCGGTCGAGACGTCTGGTTGGCGGGCGAACCCTTCACAGTGATCGGAGTCGCGCCCCGCGGCTTCACCGGCGTCAACCTCGAGAACGTCGATCTCTGGGTTCCCATCGAGCGCGCTAACCGGCTGGTGTTCGGACACGATCTCCTGGGGAATCCCGACGCAGACCGCGGTTCGTTTTGGTTACAGATCATCGCTCAGCTTCCCGAAACGATCTCGCTCGAGGCGGCGGAGGCCGAAATGAGCGTCGCGTATCGGGGAGCGTTGCGAGTTGCGCCAGGCGGCGAGGTCCAGGCCAGCGCGGAGTTCGGGCCGATCCAGCAGGCGCGGGGCCCCCAGCCGGACCAGACGGTGAAGGTGTCGAGGTGGCTCGCCGCGGTCGCCGTAATCGTACTGCTCATCGCTTGTGCTAACGCCGCCAATCTGATGCTCACCGCGGGGGTCCGCCGGCGGCAGGAGATAGCCGTGCGTCTCGCCCTGGGCGGCGGGCGCGGCCGACTCCTACGGCAGCTCCTGGTCGAAAACCTGTGCCTCGCCCTGGTGGCCGGCTTGGTGGCGGTCCTGGTCGCCGCCTGGACCGGTCCCGCGCTTCGCGCTTTTCTGCTCCCGAGGCTCCCACCCCCAGACGCAGTCCTGGATCTGCGGGTCTTCGCCGTGGCCACCGGCGCTACGCTCCTCGCTGGGCTGCTCTCCGGCCTGATGCCGGCGTGGCAGGGGAGCCGAGTGGAGCTGGTCGCGACCCTCAAGTCCGGGAGTCGAGGCGCCGAGCGGCGCTCGGCGGTGCGAACAGGATTGCTCGTGACGCAAGTCGCCCTCACGCTGGTGCTGCTGGCCGGTGCGGGGCTGTTCGTGCGGAGCCTTCAGAAGGTCCGGGCGCTGGATCTGGGTGTGGATGCCGAGCGGGTGCTCGTCGCCACCATGGATCTGCGCAAAGCCGGCCGCCCTCGCGATGAAGCGAATGCGCTGTATCTCCGGATGCTCGATCGCCTGGCCCAGCTTCCTGGCGTCGACCAGGTCGCTGCGGCAATCAGTCACCCGTTTGGCCCCCAAATCGCCTGGATAGGCATGGACGTGCCGGGGCGCGACTCGCTGCCGGAGCTACCAGGCGGGGGCCCATACACCTCCATGGTCACACCGGGGTACTTCGAAACCATCGGGACGGAGATCACGCGAGGGCGGGGCTTCACGGCGGCTGACGGTGTCAGCCCTCCCCGAGTCGCTGTGATCAGTGAGACCTGGGCGCGGATGATCTGGCCCGATGAGGATCCCGTCGGTCAGTGCGTCCGGCTGAGCACCGGGCCTCAGTGCGCCGAGGTCGTCGGGATCGCCGAGGACGTGCGGCGATTCGCGGTCGTGGAAGAGCCCCACAGGCACCTGTACGTCCCGATGGGTCAGCGGTCGGACCAGGCGATCACGGGCTTGCTGGTGCGGGCCCGGGGCGATCCCGAGGCGCTCATTCCCGCGGTGAGGCGCGAAATGCAGGGACTGGAGCCGAATCTGCCGTTCGCGAACGTGGTCCTGCTCCAGGACCTGGTCGATCCGTCCATCCGTCCGTGGCGCCTCGGCGCGACCCTCTTTACGGCATTCGGCCTACTCGCGCTCGCGGTGGCGGCGGTCGGGCTCTACGGCGTGCTGAGTTATCTCGTCGCTCAACGGACGCACGAAATCGGCGTGCGCATGGCGCTCGGCGCCGACCAGGGAAGCGTGCTCCGACTGGTGGTCGGCAACGGCCTGCGGCTGACGCTGGTGGGCGTGACGATCGGCTTAGCCGCGGCGTACGCGGCCGGGCGCGTGCTCCGGTCCCTTCTGTACGATGTCTCCCCGGCGGACCCACTGACGTTGGCGGGCGTGGTCCTCGTATTCCTTGGCGTCGCTGCGCTGGCGAGTTATGCACCGGCGCGACGGGCCGCAAAGGTCGATCCGATGGTGGCGCTGCGTTATGAATGACCTCCGCTACGCGCTTCGCAGCTTGCGCAACAGCCCCGGCTTCACCGCCACGGCTGTGCTCATCCTCGCCCTCGGCATCGGGGCCAACGCCAGCGTGTTCGGAATCGTCGACACACTGCTGTTCCGTCCGCCGGCGCACGTGCGGGATCCGGGGACCGTCAAACGCGTGTATTTCCGCGAGACGGGACCGTCCGGCGACCGCACGACGCCCATCATGTCGTTCCCCGTGTACCAGGATTTCGTGGAGCACGCCCGGTCAATCACGCACCTGGCGGCGATGAGTGTGCGCGAGGTGAGCGTGGCCGCGGGCCCCGGGGAGGCCCGGCCGGCAGAAGGGTTGCTCGTCACGCATACATACTTCCCGCTGCTGGGTGTGGCTCCGGCCATGGGACGCTTCTTCGGGCCGGAGGAGGACCAACCCGGTGTCGAGCCCGTCGTCGTGCTCTCTCATGCGTTCTGGCGAAGGGAGTTCGCGAGCGAGCCGAGCGCAGTCGGCACGCCGCTTCGGATTGGCGCGGATCTGTACACCGTGATCGGCGTCGCGCCCGAGGGCTTCATGGGCATCGACTTGCAGACAGTGGACCTGTGGCTGCCCATGCGCCGGGCGAACGCGGCCGCGTTAGCCAATCGAAATTCGAGTTGGCTGCGTATGATCACCCGGCTGCCGCCAGGCCAGTCGGCCGAGGTGGCCGCGCTGGAGCTCACGCAGGTGTTCCGAGGGGTGAGCCGCGGGGCACCTGCCTTCGGGTTCGACTCTACCGCCACCGTGGTGCTTGGGCCGCTGCACCACGCACGGGGCCCCACACCCTCCCAGGAGGCCAAGGTTTCGGTGTGGCTGGGAGCCGTCGCGGTACTCCTGCTGCTGATCGTGTGTGCCAATGTCGCCAACTTGTTGCTGGCGCACGCGACCAGCCGCCGCCACGACATCGCGGTGCGGATCGCGCTCGGCGCCGGCCGCTCTCGCGTCCTGCGGCAGGTTTTGGTTCAGACGCTGGTGCTCGCCCTTGCTGGCGGCGTGGCGGCCCTGCTCGTGGCCGTCTGGACTACGCCGGTGCTGCAAGCCCTCCTGCTAAGAGACGTCCCGGCCGCAGGGGGCGGACTGGACCTTCGCGTCCTGGTATTCACCGTCGCGGTCGCGCTGCTGGCCGGTGCGATTGCTGGAATCGTGCCGGCCGTGCAGGCAAGCCGGCCTAATGTGGTGGCCACGCTCAAGTCGGAGACCCGGGGCGAATCTCCTCGAGCGCGGACCCGCACCGCGCTGGTCGTGGTGCAGGTCGCCCTCACCCTTGTGTTGCTCGCCGGCGCCGGCCTCTTCGTTCGCAGCGTGCGGAACATTCGCGCTGATCTTGGATTCACCGCTGACAAAGTGATCGTTGGTACCATGGACGACCTGCGGCGCTCAGGGCGGCCGCGCGCGGCGATCGACGATCTGTACTTGCGCATGGTGGAGCGACTCGGGCGGTTGCCCGGTGTCGAACGAGTCGCGGGGGCCATCGGCCACCCGTTTGGCTGGGCCTTCGCGTTTGGCATGTCAATCCCCGGCCGCGACTCCATCCCGGACCTGGGCAGCGGTGGTCCGTACGTCTACGCGGTCACGCCGGACTTCTTCGCCACGCTTGGGACACCCATTCTCCGGGGCCGCGGCTTCACGAGTGGAGACCAGGCCGGGACCGCGCCCGTGGCGGTGATCAACGAGACGATGGCACGCACCGTGTGGCCCGGGGAGGATCCGCTCGGCAGGTGCATTCAGCTGCGCGGCGCGTGTTACGCGATCGTGGGCGTCGCCGGCGACATGCGTCGGGGCGCGGTCGTCGAGGGCGCCCAAATGCAGTTCTACGTTCCCATGGGGCAGTTGGAGCACTACGCGCCCATCACTGCCGTGTTCGTCCGCGCCGTGGGCCACGCCGAGGTGCTGATACCGATGGCTGCACGCGAGATGCGGAGCGTCGAGCCCGACCTGCCGCATCCGCTGGTCATGACGCTCGAGGAAATGGCGGGTCCGTCCTTTCGCCCCTGGCGCCTCGGCGCCAGGTTGTTCTCGCTGTTCGGCCTGCTGGCGGTGGCCGTTGCCGCGGTAGGGCTCTACGGACTGCTCGCGTACACGGTGGCGCAGCGGACGCATGAGCTGGGCGTGCGACTCGCGCTGGGCGCGCAGCAGGGCCAGGTGTTACGGCTGGTCGTGAATCAGGGGCTGCGCGTGACCGCGGTCGCGATCGTGATCGGCGCGGGCGGTGCGTATCTCGCCGGCCGGGCGCTGTCGTCGTGGCTCTACGGGGTTCAGCCGATGGACCCCGCGGTCTTCGTCGTGGTCGCGTTGATCCTTTTGGGCGTCGCGGTGGCGGCGAGCTACCTGCCCGCCCGGCGCGCGACGCAGGTAGATCCGATGGCCGCGCTGCGGTACCAGTAGCCGGCGGCTAGCCGAATAGCCTCTTGGACAGGGCGATCATGGCTCCCAGGATGGTTAGGCGCTCTTCGAGCGAGGTGAACCGCCCATCCAACTGTGCCCACCGCTGCGTCTGGCGGGCCCCGAGTCCCTCGCAACTGTTCGCTGTCGGGACGGGGCCGTCGCTTGGAGTGGACACCAACGCAGTACGCGGTCCGGCGCAATTGGCGGGAATTCAACGACTTACGTTGTGGCACACAATTCGCTGTCACTCTTGCGGTAGAAAGGGTTGACCCGTAGCGTACCGGTAGGAGTGTCATGGCCGCCGCCTTCCGTAGTGTCGTTCTCGTTGGGGTATTGGCCGCGCTGGTACTCCCCTCCCCGCTCCAGGCACAGCGACGCCCCCGGCGACCGCCCGATGGCGGGCCGGGCTTTCTGTTTCAAGAATCCCGCATCAGCCTCGGCGTCCGCGGCGGGTTTAACCTGCGGTTCGCTGGCAGCGGCATCTACGACTTCGCCACGGACTCGCTGACCCTCAAGAAGAGCGACTTCAACGCCTTCAGCGTCGCGGGCGACCTCGGGGTGACGCTCACTGGACCAGTGGACTTGGTCCTGAGCGGTGGATACACCACCACCAGCGCCCCGTCCGAGTTCCGCAATTGGGTGGACCAGAACGACCTGCCCATCACCCAGCGTACCACCCTCTCCACCGTTCCCCTGACCCTGGCCGCGCGGTGGAACCTCGCCTCGCGAGGCCGTCAGATCGGACGATTCGTCTGGATCCCGGCGCGCATCATCCCGTATGTGGGCGCCGGTGGAGGCATGATCCGCTACTCGTTCACGCAGGTGGGGTCGTTCGTGGATTTCGCGGACCTGTCGATATTCGAGGATAGATTCACCTCCGCCGGCTGGACCCCTCTTGCCCTGGCCATGGCCGGCGCCGACTATAGCTTAGGGAAGCGGGTCTTGGTGAACGCGGACGTGCGTTACCTGTGGGCCAACGCAGAGATGCAGGGCAACTACGACAGCTACACCGACGGGATCGATCTGAGTGGGGTCCAATTCTCGGTGGGGCTGCACGTCCGGATTTAGGGAGGACGCTATGAAGAACCTAAGACTCCTCTCGCTCTTGCTGGTCCTGGGGCCGGCCACGCTCGCCGCCCAGCAGAGCCTGGACTCGCGCTGGCTTCCCTGGCTGGGCTGCTGGCAAGTGGGCGAGGAAGCGGGACCGGACCACTTGTTGGTGTGCGTGCGGCCTTCGTCCGACCAGAGTGGGGTGGAGGTCGCCACCGTCGCCAACGGGGAAATCGCCTTCTCTCGAACCCTGGTCGCCGACGGCCAGCCGCACGACCTCAGGGCCGAAGATTGCTCGGGCTCGCAGTTCGCCTCGTTCTCGGCCGACGGGCGTCGGGTGTACCTGTGGTCCGCGCTCACCTGCGAGCGGGGCCTCCGGCGCACCGCCTCGGCCATCATGGCGATGGCGTCGCCCACCGAGTGGCTGGACGCGCAGTCCCTGGGGATGGACCGCGAGCGCGTGCCGCGGGTGCGCCGCTACCGGCCGGCGGCGGAGTCGAGCTGGCCGGCCGAGTTCAGGCTCTCGGCCCCGCGCGCGGCCGCGGTGGCTGACGCGAGGTTGCTGGCCGCGGGTGAGCTGTCGCTGACGGATGTGCAGGAAGCCGCGTCCCACGTGGACCACGAGGCGCTGGCCGCGTTCCTGATGGAGCGGAACCAACAGTTCGAGCTCACGGCCGCCAAGCTCGCCGCGCTGGATGATGCGGCTGTTCCGGATGACGTGATTGATGCGCTGGTCGCGGCGTCGTATCCCACCCGGTTCGTCATCGATCACGAGGCGCTGCGGACGGTGCTCAAACCGGACGAGCCCCGCGAGCGCGGGGGCGTCGCCTATGGTGATCCGTTCGGCTGGGGCTGGTGGGGATACGGGCGGTGTTACACGGGCCTGGGCTACTGGTCGCCTTCCTGTGGCTCGCTCTTCTACTGGGCGTCGGGCTTTGGCTTCGGCGGATACTGGCCCTACTGGTACGATCCCTACTGGTCCGGCGGATATTGGGGCCGCCCGATCATCGTGGTGCAAGACGGCAGCGGCGCGGCGCCCCGCGGTACGGCCGTGAGAGGCCGCGGGTATACGCGGGGCGGCCAGCCTGTGGGGACGGGTGGGCGGTACGCCCGGCCTCGGGGCGAGACGACACAGAGCCGCTTCGGTGGGAGCTACTCCCCTTCGGTGAGTAACGGCTCGTCCTCGCGGGGCGGCAGCGGCAGTGCCTCGCCGGGCGGGTACACGCGGGGCGGTGGGTCGTCGTCGGGCAGCTCCGGAGGGACGGCCAAGCCGAAGTGCTGTAACTGAATTGACGAATGGTCAAACATCGCGGCGCGGGAGACAGCTCTCGCGCCGCGCCGCCTTTGGGCTATCCCCTTACGCCTCCCTTCTCATGTCTTACGTTTGGTAGGGTCGGTTGCAGGTTGTCACGCATGGAGTTCCTCCTCTCGGATCTCCGCTACGCGCTTCGCTCGCTTCGCCATGCGCCTGCGTTCAGCCTGGTCGTGGTCGTCACACTGGCGCTGGGCGTCGGTGCGAGCACTGCGGGCTTCACCCTTGCCAACTGGTTGATCTTCCAGCCGCTTCCCGGAGTCCGTGACGCCGACCGTATAGCGGTCGTTTGGTTCGGCGAAAACAGGGCCAACGGTTTCTTGAGTCAGTATCCCGTGTCCGCGTCCCAGATGCCCGCCCTGACCGGTGCGGTGCCGGCGTTACACAGCTTGACGGGCTACCGCTCCCAGGCGGCGAGCGTGGCGGCGCGAGGCCGTGCCCGCCGTGTGGATCTGGAGTTCGTCATGCCCGGCTACTTCACCGCCCTGGGTGCGCGACCCGAAGTAGGCCGCCTGTTGAGCGAGGATGACGACGTCGCGCCGTCAGGCATTCCCGTGGCGGTCATTGGCCACGACTTGTGGCTCGATCTGTTCGAGGCTGACCCCGTTGTCGTACGCAGCTCTTCACTGTGGTAGGTGTGGGCCCGCGAGGCTTTCAGGGTACCCGCCGCGATCGCCCGGTAGACCTTTGGGTCCCGGGCCGTACGTGTCTGCCCTTCTCCGCTGCTCTCGGGAACCGAGCGGCGACAGAGCCGGTATACAGCGAGTTCATTGCGCGGCTCGCCGACGGGGCGAGCTTCGATCAGGCGGAAGCACAGCTTCGCGCCGCCAGCCAGCAGGTAATTGGCCAGCCACCGATCTTCTTCCGCGGCCTCGGCGTGTGGCCGCCCATCCGGGCAACGGCCGAGGACACCGCGAGGCTCCTGTTGGCCGTGACGGGGCTGGTGCTGCTGATCGCCTGCGCCAACCCGGCAAACCTCATGCTGTTTCGCGGCCTCGCGCGGCGCGCGCAAACCGCAATGCGCAGGGTCTTGGGCGCGAACTTTGGGCACCTCGTGCGCGGGCGCTTCGCCGAGAGCCTGTTGCTCGGGGCCCTGGCGGGTGTGATCGGGGTTCTACTCGGTCGCTGGTTGGTAGACGCGTTCCAGGGCCTGAGCCTTTGGAGATCGGCCGCGCCATTGCAGCACGTCTCCCTCGATTGGCGCGTCGCGACCTTCGCGTCTATGGTGGCGGTCGGTTCGGCCATGGTGTCTGGTGTGGCGCCCACGCTGCTCGCGGCGCGCGTGAAGCCCACAGATGCGGTGCGCCGAAGCACGTCCACCCAGACCGGCGGCAACGCCTTGCGTCGCACCTTCGCGGGTCTCCAACTGGCACCTTGCGTCGCGCTGCTGGTTGGGACCCTGCTCCTGGTCGCGACGCTCAGGAATCTCAGCCGCGTGGAGCTCGGGTTTGATCCGAGCGGTGTAAGTGCCGTGTCCATCGCGCCGTGGGAGCAGGGGTACGATCAGGCCCGCCTTCGACCGTACTACCGCGAGCTGCTGCGCCGCGTGCGCGAGATTCCGGGCGTCGAGTCGGCCAGCCTGTCCTTCTCCTATCCGTTCGAGTTCTCCCGCGGCGGGGTTTTCCTGTTGCGCCCGGTGGCTGCTTACGGGGCGGAGCCCGGTGCGACCCCCGCGCCGGTCGCCCTCCTCAATGTGTCGCCTGAGTACTTCCACACCCTGCGAATACCACTTCTGGCAGGTCGCCCGTTCTCCGATGAGGAGTTTCTCGCGGGTCCGGATTCCATACGCCGCGTCGCCATCGTCAGCCAATCGCTTGCGCGCCGGTTGCTCGGAGATCGCAATCCGATTGGCCAGTACCTTGGGCCCAACGCCCGTTACGAAATCGTCGGGGTCGTGGGTGACACCAGGTACCGGGCGTTGGAAAGAACGACTCGATGCTCACCGTCAAGCTCAACCCCTGGTCCGAGAACCAGTCTGTTCGATTGTGGGACGCCCCGTCCCATCCGCGGCGAGGGTGCCGTCATGGCCACGTAGCGTAACATGCTGGTATTGCTGCTGTTAGCCAACGGTTGTGAGTGGCACGCGTCTTGAGTATTCGGGGCGGAGAGACCATGAGCCTTCGACCGCACGCCTCGATGACGCAGTCTCCCGGCCCGTACCGCACGCCGGCAGTGCGACGTTGGCGCCCTGCAGACGTCGTGGCGCTGGTAGCCGTGGTGTGTTATGGCGCGGCCGCGCTCATCGTCGCCGCGGGGCTCTTCGTGCGACTGGCTTCTCATCCATGACGGCGAAACCAACGTCAGGGTATTCCGGGAAGCGCGTCGCGGAGAAGCTTGGCATTCGTGAGGGCACGAGGATCGCCGCGCTCGGCGCACCCAGGGGCTACCGCGGGCTGCGAAGCGCGGATCGCTTCGCTGAGCCGGTCGCTCCGGGACGACGCGGTGCTGTGGATCTCCTGGCCCAAGCAGTCCTCCGGCCGCCCCACCGATCTCACCGAAGACGTGCGGCGCCAGGTGATCCTCACCGCTGGGCCTGATGGACGTGAAGGTCTGCGCCGTGGATCATACGTGGTCGGGGCTCAAGTTCGTCCGTAGATTGAAACACCGTCGCTAGCCGGTGCCCGGAGCGCGCACCCATCGTGACCCAGCCCGACCGTCCCGCCAGACTTCTCATCGCCGACGACCAGCGCGACGTGCTCGAGGCGCTGCGCCTGCTGCTCAAGGGCGAGGGCTTCGAGATCGAGACCGCCACCTCGCCCGGCGGTGTGCTGGCCGCGGTCGAGGCGCAGGATTTCGACGCGGTCCTGATGGACCTGAACTACCAGCGGGACACCACCTCCGGCGCCGAGGGCATGGACCTCCTGTCGCGCCTCCGGACGACGGACGCGTCGCTCCCGGTCATCGTGATGACGGCGTGGGGCACGGTGGACCGGGCCGTGGAGGCGATGCGCCGCGGGGCCCGGGACTTTGTGGAGAAGCCCTGGGACAACGCGCGGCTGATCGCGACGCTCCGGACCCAGGTGACCTTGGGCCGGGCGCTCCGCCAGAGCGAGCGGCTGGAGAGCGAGAATCGCCTGCTCCGGCCCGCGGCGACGCCGACCTTCGTCGCCGAGTCGCGCGCCATGCGCCCGGTGGTGGAACTGTTGCAGCGCATCGCTCCCTCGGACGCGCACGTGCTGATCACCGGCGAGCACGGTACCGGGAAGGAAGTCGTGGCGCGCTGGCTCCATGCGGGGTCGCGGCGGGCCCAGCGGGCCTGGGTTGCGGTGAACCTGGGCGGGCTCTCGGACGGCGTCTTCGAGAGCGAGCTGTTCGGCCACGTGAAAGGCGCTTTCACGGACGCGAAAGCCGACCGCGTGGGCCGCTTCGAGCTGGCCGACGGCGGCACCCTGTTCCTGGACGAGATCGCCAACGTCCCGTTGGGCCAACAGGCCAAGCTGCTCCGGGTGATCGAGAGCGGCGACGTGGAGCGGGTGGGCTCCTCCAAGACCCGCCACGTGGACGTACGCCTGGTCTCGGCCACCAACGCGGACCTCCGCGCGGCGGTGCGCGCGGGACAATTCCGGGAAGACCTGCTGTTTCGGCTCAACACGGTGGAGATCGCGCTCCCTCCGCTCCGGGAGCGACGCGAGGACATTCCGGCGCTGGCGCGGCATTTCCTGACCCAGTATGCGCGCCGCTATGGCAAGACGCTCACCGGGTTCGATCCCGCAGCGCTCCAGGCATTGCTGGATCACCCATGGCCGGGGAACGTGCGAGAGCTGGATCACGCGATCGAGCGTGCCGTGCTGCTGGCCCGCGGGGAGGTCCTGGCGGCCCAGGACCTGGGACTCCGGCCGGCCGACGGTGACGGCACCGTGCTCCTGGAGCGCATGAGCCTCGACGATGCGGAGCGGTATCTCATCCAGCGGGCCCTCAAGCGCGCGGACGGCAACGTGAGCGACGCCGCGAAGCAGCTGGGCCTGAGCCGGAGCGCGCTGTACCGCCGCCTCCAGCACTACGGGCTCAAGACTCCGGGGTAACCCGCCCTGACCCACGAGCGCCGCGTCTTCCTTCGAGCGCTGCTCGCCGGCCTGCCGGCCGTCGCGGTCGCGCTGGTGCTGCTGTGGGCGGGCGATTTCACGCCCAAGGTGCGCTGGACCGTGGCCCTGCTCGCCGTGGGCTGGTGGCTCGCGTTCGCGGGGACCATCGGCGAGCGCGTGGTTCGCCCGCTCCAGACCATCTCGAACCTGCTGGCCGCGCTGCGCGAAGGCGACTACTCCATCCGCGCCCGGGGCGCCCGCACCGACGAGGCGCTGGGCTTGGCCTTGTGGGAAGTCAACGCCCTGGCCGACGTGCTGCGCGGGCAACGCCTCGGCGCCCTCGAGGCCACCGCGCTCCTGCGGCGCGTCATCGCCGAAGTGGACGTCGCCATCTTCACGTTCGACCAGGACCAGCGCCTCCGGGTGCTCAATCGGGCCGGCGAGCGGTTCCTGGGTCAAGGGGCTGCCCGGGCGCTGGGGCGCACGGCGGGCGACCTGGGGCTAGCCGCCTGCCTCGGGGGAGAGGTGCCGCGCACGGTGGAACTGCCCTTCGGCGGGCGCCTGGGACGCTGGGAGATCCGGCGCAGCGCCTTCCGGCAGGACGGCCGGCCGCACCAGCTGGTGGTGCTGTCGGACCTGTCACGGGCGCTGCGGGAAGAGGAGCGCCAGGCCTGGCAGCGGCTGATCCGGGTGCTGGGGCACGAGATCAACAACTCCCTCGCGCCCATTCAATCCATCGCCAAGAGCCTTGGGGAGGCGCTGGATCGCGGCCAGCGTCCGGGGACCGCCGGCCCCACCCAGCCCGCCGACTCCGCCGAGGACTTCCGCCGCGGTCTCGCGGTGATCGCCGCTCGGTCCGAGTCGCTGAGCCGCTTCATGGCCGCCTATTCGCGCCTGGCCCGCCTCCCTCGCCCCACGCTGGCCCCGGTGGATCTCCCGGCGCTGGTACGCCGGGTGGCCGGGCTGGAGACGCGCCTCTCGGTGAGAATCGGTTCTCAGTCCGCCCTCTCGGTGGCTGCCGACGCGGATCAGCTGGAGCAACTCCTGATCAATCTGGTGAGCAATGCGGTGGACGCGGCGCTGGAAACCGGCGGCGGTGTAAACATCGGGTGGGACGTGGTGGACCACGCCGTCGAGGTGCGGGTGGAGGATGAGGGACCCTGGATCCCCGAGACCGCCAACCTCTTCGTCCCGTTCTACACGACCAAGCCCGAGGGATCCGGCATCGGGCTGGTGTTGAGCCGTCAGATCGCGGAGGCGCACGGCGGCACGCTGACGCTGGAGAATC
>JACPAP010000090.1 GCA_016180765.1 Gemmatimonadota bacterium | reverse complement strand
CGGCCAGGACGATCGCCACGGTGCGGCCGCTCCAGCGGCGCTGGCGGATGTCCACCCGCGGGGCGATGGAGATGGCCTCCGCGGTCGAGCGCGGGTCCATGCCTTCGCTGAAGGTGAGCGCCATCCACGGCTCGAACCGCTTGATGACTCTGGGCGTCACCTCCCGGTGCTTGTAGAGGTAGTAGTTCAGGCCCGCGGCCCAAGCATCCATCAACTGTTTCAGCCACTCCGGGCTGGCGGCGTATTCCGCCTTCATCGAGTCGGGATCAACAAACAGCTTCATCCGAAGGTCCCGATACACTTGCGCCTCACCCTCGGCCTCGGCCAGGCGGCCCATGGCGTTGAGGTAGTTGGTCTCCACGCGATGGAAGTCGTCTTCCGCCTGCGCGTAGATCAGGCCGAACACCGCATCGGCGTCGGTCTTTCCGTAGATGTGCGCAATGCCCCAATCGTCCCGGATGATCGTAACGTTTTGGGCCTGTCGCTCCCAGGCCGCGACCTCCCGGTCCTCCGGGGCGCAGGCGGCGCACGCCGCCGCGAGGAGGAGAACCAGCTTGCTCATGGCAGTCCGAGTTTCTGGTGCACGAACCGCCGCCCGAATGCGGCCGGTGGATTGTGCGCGGTCGCCAGGTCGGACGCCTTCTGATACATGGCCTTGGCCTCCTCCTGCCGGCCCATGCGTTCGTGCGTCATCGCCAGCAGGCAGTGCATGAACGGATCGCGCTGGTTGCCTTCCATGTTGGTGGCTTCCGTCAACGCCCGCTCGGCGGCCGGCAGGTCATCGGCGTACAGCGCCACATAGCCCACGAGATAGGGGAAGAACCGCTCCTGCGCCTCGGCCGCCCGGATCACCAGCGGCGGCGCGGCGATCGCCAGGACCGCTGACGTGGCATAGTGCAGATAGGATGTGGTCATCGTCGTACTCGTCCACGATTGACGTTGCGTCGAAATCCGCCTCAGAACCCCCCGCCCCCTCCACCGCCCGACCCACCACCCGACGAGCCACCGCTGAAGCCCGAGCCCCCTGAGCTGCGGGGCGAGGAACTCATGGTACTCCCCGCCCGGCTGGAGAGGTCCGACAGCCGGCTCGACAACGTGGTGGCGTTGAAGCCCATCGGGTCGACGCCCACGTACCAGGTCGGCGGCTCGCGGTAGATGTCCCGGAAGGCCCCGGCCCACTTCTTTTCCACCCCGAAGGCCATGGCGTACGGCAGGAAGCGCTCGAACATTTCGGGCGTCTTGATGACCCGGTTGAATCGATCGCTTTCCACCCGCTGGAGAAATTCCTCGAACCCCAATATCTGCTCGCGCAGCCGCGCGCCCAGCGTGGTGCGGGCCGGCATGATGCGCCCGAAGAGCACCACGATCAGCATGGTCAGGATGGCCGCAACAACGACAGCCGCCGGGCTGACCGTGAGCTTGGCTGCGGCCACCACGCCGAAGCCTCCTATCAGCACCCCCCCGATCACGCCGACGGCGGCCCAACGACTCCTGACGCGATCCGGCCGGAAGCGGTACAGCCGCCGCTGAATGAGCCCGTCGAAGACGCTGCTCCGGATGGCCGGCAGCTCCACGTAAAACTCGTTCTCCAGGTCGGACAGTCGGACGGTCCGCTGGCCGTGCTGGAACAGGCCACCCAGCACCCGCAACTCATACGGCGGGAGCTTCGGAGTTCCTTCCTTGGGGTCCAGCCGGTAAAAGCAATACTCGCGGTGCCTCAGCAGCCCCAAGAACTTCTTCTCCTCCTGCTCCTCGATCTTGAGATAGCCGCCCACGGCGAGATGCACGATGGTCGCCGTGATGTCCCGCATGTCCACCGACTCATCTATCAACGTGCCGGCCTCGGCTGGGGTGAGCCCGCCGGGCGGCTCGTACTGCACCGTGACCGGAAGCCCGGCCGGATCGCGTCCCACCCGGTACCAGAGCCCGAACATCCCCAGGAACACCACCACCGGTATCGCGAGCGGCCAGTTGCTCGCCATGAAGCCCGCCGCCTGCTCGGTCCGCGTCGGCTCCGCCACGAGCCCCTTGTCCCAGCCCACCGCCGCGGTCAAGCCCTCTCGAAACCCCAGGGGCTTGGACATAACCACCTCGATGGTCGTCCCGGAAACCGTGACCGCGGCGTCGCGGGCGGTGGCGCCGTAGGGGCCGTTGAAGGCGATGGCCCGCACTCCCGTCGCTCCCGGCGGCAGCTCGATCCGGGCCGAGGCAGCCTCTATGGGCACGTCCCACTCGTCCCCGGTGATGTTCCAGTAGAGCTCGTCGTGATCTTCGAAGAACCGGAGCCCGTTGGCCGCCCGGTAACGCAGCACCACGGTCCGGGTCGCGTCCTGGGCGTCGGGGACCCAGATCTTGTACTTGATGTAGTGACGCTCCCGCGAGCTCTCCACCCGAAGCGCGCCGCCCTCCCCGTCCGTGGCGCCCAGGAGTTTCAGGCGGAGGGTCCAGCTGAATCCCTGGGGCGTGCGATACCCCACCGGCACGGTGCGGTAGATCCCGTTCCACGAACCGGTGAACGCCGCAGTGATGGACTCGGTGACGTCCACTGCCCCGTCGCGGCTCACCACGATGGTGGCATCGAAGCGCTTGATCGCGAGCGAGCGCTGGGCCCACGCCGGGGGCGTGACGAACAACAACAATGCCAACAGGATGAGGAGGCGCCTCACTTGGTGTTCTCCAGGTCAATCGCCGGCACGGCCCCTTCCCCGCTGTCGCTCAGCCCAAAGAACTCGGCCGCATGGAAGCCGAACAGCCCAGCCACCAGGTTAGAAGGGAACTGCTGGGTCTTGACGTTGAAGTCGCGGACCACGGCGTTGTAGTAGCGGCGCGCGTTCTGGATGTAGTCCTCGATCTCGGTGAGGCTCCTTTGCAGCGACAGATAGCTCTCGGCGGCCTGGAGATCCGGATACGCCTCCGCCACCGCGAAAACCTGGCGTACCGATCCCCCCAGCACCCGTTCCGCGTCGGCGGCCGCGGCCGGCCCGCCGGCCTTCAAAGCCCGGTTCCGCGCCTCAACCACCGCGTCGAGCGTGCCCTTCTCGTATCCGGCATGCCCCTTCACCGCGGCGACCAGCGAGGGAATCAGGTCGTGCCGGCGCTTCAGCTGGACGTCAATGTCGGCCCAGGCATTGGTGGCCAGCAGTCGCAGGTGGGCGAGACGGTTGTACATGAGGATGCCGGCGACGGCGATCGCGACCAGGATCAGCAGGTATAGGCCCATCAGGCATCTCCCCGGGCAGAATCAAAGGCGCTCGGCGGACCGTAGCAAGGCCAGGCAGTCTCCGTAGTACAGTACCTCCACCGGCTCGGTGCCGTGCCGTTCGGCGTTGAGCCGCATGGCACGGGCGAGGTCCTCCACCCGGATCTGGTGAAAGCGCGAGGGGAGAAGTCGGGACACCCACGGGAACAGGTGCTGCGTGAGCCAATCCTGCCATCCGTACCGGAGGTTCGGCGTCACTAGGACGGAGGGCCGAAACAGGCTCAACCGCGCAAAAGCCAACGACTGATAGCGCTCCTCCACGGTGCCCTTGACCCGCAGGTAATAGTTGGACGATCGCGGGTTGGCACCAATCGCCGTGAGCAGCGACAGGTGGCGCACCCCAGCCGCCTTGCAGGCCCGCGCGAAGGCGCCGGCGTAAGGGGCGCCCGCGAACATCTCCGTCGCCCGACGGGTGAGGATCGTGACCGCCCGGCACCGGGGCGCCGCGAGCAGCCTGCGCACCAGGGCAGATC
>JACPAP010000089.1 GCA_016180765.1 Gemmatimonadota bacterium | reverse complement strand
GAGCGCCGGAGCCGGCGGAGTGCCAACCGGATCTCATTCATATCGCAGCGCCACCATGGGATCGGCCTTTGTGGCCCGCCGCGCCGGCACGTAGCTCGCGAGCAGGGCCGCGGCGAGGAGAACCGCCGGGACCACCCCGAACGTGACCGGATCCCGCGCGGAGACGCCGAGCGGTCGCCACAGCACGCCGTAGACGACGCTGAACATCGTGGTGTTCGCGCCAATGCCCAGGGCCAGCGTGAGGACGGCTACCGTGGTGAACCCGGGGCTGTTGCGCAGCGAGCGAAGCGCGTAAAGGACCTCATTCATACCGCATCACCGCCTCACGACAGTTCCGGTGGAAACTGACCGCAAGCGGGGTGCCAGAGTCAGCGTCGGTCTAACTTCTTCGCGTGTAGTCATTTGAGGCACGCCGAGCTGTCACGGTCCGCTATCAAGGTGTGCGAACCTGGGACGCCTGAATCCCATGGACGGGCAGCGGAGGACCTCAGCCGCCGGCGCCAGCCGTCGGCGGGCCTTGCGTCAGTATGTACGACACATCCATATTGATACATATGAAGACAACTATGAACATTGACGACGAATTGCTGGAACGAGCCCGCCGGCTGACCGACATCCGCGAGAAGACCGCCCTGGTGCACGCAGGTCTCGAGGCCTTGATCGCGCGCGAGAGTGCGCGACGGCTGGCTCGGCTGGGTGCGAGCGAGCCGAGGCTCAAGCCCGTCCGCCGACGCCGGCCACCAGGCTCTGCCTCGCGGTGATCTTGGTCGACACCTCGCCGTGGGTGGACCACCTGCGGCGCGGGAACGCACGCTTGGCGTCGCTCCTCGAGGACGGCGAGGTCGCCTGCCATCGGTTCGTCATCGGCGAACTGGCTCTGGGGAACTTGGAAAACCGCTCCGCTATCCTCGAGTACCTGTCCAACCTGCCGAGTGCGCCTGTGGCCGAGCACGACGAGGTCGTGGGCGTGGTGGAGCGACGCCGGCTGATGGGAACCGGGATCGGATGGGTGGACGCCCATCTCCTCGCCTCATGCTTGCTTGCCCACCTTCCGCTCTGGACGCTCGACAAACCACTGGCGACACAGGCGCGGCGCCTGGGAGTGGCGGCCGAATGAGAGCGCCGCCAGGGGGCACCGGGCACATGGGGTTACCAAACACTCACTCGCGCAGCGCCACCACGGGATCGACCTTGGCCGCCCGGCGGGCGGGAAGATAGGTCGCCACCAGCGCCACGAGGCCCAGCACCAACACGACGCCCACGAACGTCGTGGCATCTCCCGTGCCAACGCCGTAGAGCAGGCTGGTGAGCACCCCCCGTGCGGCCAACGCACCAAGCAGCCCCAGGAGCAACCCGCCCGCAACCATCACCGCGCCCTGGCCCAGGACCAGTCGCCGCACCTCGCGGAAATCAGCCCCGAGCGCCATGCGGATGCCGATCTCGCGGGTGCGCTGAGACACCGTGTAGCTCAATACGCCATGCACCCCGACGGCGGCCAAGAGCAGTGCCACGGCGGCGAAGGCGCCCAGGACCAGCATGGTGAAGCGCCGCTGTCCCACCGAGTTTGACAGCGTCTGGTCCAGCGGCTCGACGCCAAAGAGCGGAAGCGCGGGATCCAACTCGCGGACGACCCGGCGCACGGCCGCCACCTGGGCCTCGGGATCCCCGCTGACGCGAACCAGCAGGCTGTGGTGCCCACTAGCCGACGGCACCTGCGCCAGAGGCAGGTACACCGCAGGCGGTGTGGCCGCGTCCAGCCCGTGGATCCGCTCGTTGCCGGCAACGCCAACCACCATGCGCCTGGCTCCCCAGAGGTTGATCTGCTGCCCCAGTGGCTCGTGGGTCTCGAAGAATCGGCGCCTCGCCGCTTCATTGATCACGATGACCGGCGCCGCCGCGAGATCGTCCGATCCGGTGAAGCGGCGGCCCGCCACGAGGGGGACGCCCATGGTCTCGAAGTCCCCGGCGGCGACGATGCGGATGGACGGCTCGGGCCAATCACCCGCCTCCGCTTCGCGGCCCACGACGCTGATCGAGCTGGTATACCCCGCGTCAATCGGGTGACTTCCGGCAATGGCTGCCGCCTCCACGCCGGGGAGCGCGACGACCGCACGCAGCAGGTCCTGGTTGAAGCCCCGGATCTCCGGGAAGTTCGGCCAGTTGGCGAAGTTCCGCGGATACCGGCTGGCCGGAAGCTGGTATTCGGCCTTGAGCACGCCGCCGGCCTGGAAACCGGGGTCAACCTGTTGCAGCCGCCAGAGACTCTTGATCAACAAGCCCGCGCCGATCATGAGCATCACGGCCAGCGCCAGCTCGCTCACGACCAGGGACGATCGCAACCGTTGATGCTCGCGTCCGGCCGAGGCCCCGCGGGACTCGCCTTGCAGCGATGCCTGGAGGTTGAGACGCCGGGCTTGAACCGTGGGCAGGATGCCGAAGACCAGCCCGACGACTGCGGACACGGCGAGCGTCGCACTCAGTACGCGGGCGTCAATGCCCACCTCGGCCACGCGTGGGATGTCGGCCGGCGCTAGCGCCAGCAGCACATCCAGCCCGAGGATCGCCAGCACCACACCGAGCACCGCGCCGGCCGCCGTGAGCACCGCGCCTTCGGCGATGAACTGCCGCGCCAGCCGGCGCACGCCGGCGCCGAGCGCGGTGCGGACGGTGACTTCGCGAGCGCGCGCCGCGCCGCGGACCAGGAGCAGGTTCGCCACGTTGGCGCAGGCCACCAGCAACACGAACGCCACCGCGCCGAGCAACACGATCAGCGCCGGCTTGACGGGTCCAAAAACCACTCGCTCCAGCGGCTCGACGTTGGCCCCGCGCGCGTCGTTCTCGGGGTAGGTCGCTTCCAGGTCCGCCGTAATCGCGGCCATTTCCTGCTGCGCCGTTTCGACGCTCGCGCCCGCATTCAGGCGGCCCAGCACGAAGATGGGGTGATTGTCTCGGGGGTTCGCCGCTGGGTTGGGCCGGAGCGGGGCCCACGCGTCCACCTGCACTCGGCCCCCGCGGTCGGCGAAGCCGCGTGAGTACGCGGCGGCCTTGAGAATCTGGAGCATGCCGAAATCGCCGCCCCGGGGGAGGACGCCCACGATGGTCCGCGGGACGTCGTTGAGCCGGACCGTGCGACCCACGACGGCGGGGTCGCGCTGGAACAGGCGCTCCCAGAGGTCTTCGCTGATGAGCACCACGGCGGGGCCACCGGGTCGGTCTTCTTCCTCGGTGAACCCGCGCCCCACGACCGGCGACAGGCCGAGCACCGAGAGGAACTCGTGGGTCACCGCCAGCGCCGCGAGCCGGGCAGGATCGCCGTCGTCGGGCGTGAGGTTGACCTCGGTGCCCGCGAATGCCGCCAGCTCCGCGAATCGCGTGGCGCGCTGGCGGAAGTCGAGGTAATCGGGGACCGACGCGGGCTCGCGGGTGGTGCCGCTCTTGCGGTCGGTTTCCCAAACCATCACCAGGCGGCCGATGTCCTCGAACGGCGCGGGGCGCAGCAGCACTCCGTCTACTACGCTGAAGATGGCGGTGTTGGCGCCGATGCCGAGCGCCAGCGTCAGCACCGCCGCGGCGGTGAAGCCGGGGGCATTCCGCAGGCTGCGGAGTGCAGCGCCAGCACCAGACCGGCGGCGCCGCCGGCGAGCATGATGCCCGATCCCTGGCGGAGGACCTGCCTGATCAGATCGCCAGGCGTTGCGCCGAGCGCCAGCCGGAGCCCGAACTCGCGGGTTCGCTGGGCAACGTGGAACGCAAGCACGCCGTACACGCCGATCGCCGCGAGCAGCAGGCCTACCAGGCCGAAAGCGCCGATGAACCCGGCGGCGATCCGCTGGGGCAGCAGGAGGAAGGCGATCTGCGAGGCGAGGCTACGGGGTTGTTCGAGCGCCACATCTGGATCGAGGGCCGCCACTTCGCGGCGGAGCGCCAAGAGCGCGTCCTCGACGGCCCCACGCGCCCTGGCGTAGACCGTCACTTCAGTCCCGGCGTACTGCGCGTACGGAAGGAACGCGAAGGCCATGGGTGCTTCGTCGAGACTGCGATACCTGCCGTCCCGCACGACCCCCACCACCACCCGCCGCGCGCCCGCCAGATAGATCGTCTCGCCCACCGCCGATCCGCCGGGCCACAGCGCGCGTGCCATGGTCTGATTGACGATCAAGACGGGCTCGGTCTCCGCGCGGTCCGCGGCGGTGAACGTACGGCCAGTCACGACCGGGACCTTCAGTAACTCGAGATACCCCACGCCCGCGGTCCCGTACCAGACGGGCAGCGACGTTTCCCCGCCCCCCTGTACGGGGCGCGGAACGCCAACGCTCCGGTACGGACCCGACAGCGGGCCCCACTGGCCGACGGCGGCCGCGGCGATTTCCGGACGCCCGTTCAGCCGATCGAGCAGCTGGTCGACGAACAGCCGCGTACGCGTCGCGTCGTATCCTCGAGGACCGAGATTCAGCGATCCCATGACCACGCCGGTCGCGTCGAGCCCCGGATCCACGGCGAGTCCGCGCTGAAGCGCGCGAACGAACAGTCCCGCCGCGACAAGTAGCACCAGCGACATGGCGAGCTGCGCCCCGACGAACAGATTGCGCGCTCGGCTCGACACCGCGGGCGCGACACCAGTGCCCCTGAGCGTGGCGATCGGATCCCGCCCGGTGGTATGGACCGCAGGGGCGATTCCGGCCAGCAAGCCCGTCAGCATCGTGATCCCGGCCGCGACCAGAAGCACCCGCCGGTCGAGCGACACGTCGAACGCCGTCCGGATGCCGATCGGCGGCTGGATCGCCGGCACGAGAGTCGTGATCCAGTAGGCCAGCACGGTCCCCGCCGCGCCGCCGATCGCGCACAGCGCCAGGGTCTCGGTGAGGAGCTGCCGGATGATACGCCCGCGCCCCGCTCCCACCGCCAACCGGACCGCCATCTCGCCGCGACGATACGTCGCTCGGGCGAGCAGCATGCCCGCGACATTCGAGGCGGCGATGCAGAGAACCAGCCCGGCGGTCGCGAAGAGCAGGCCCATGAACCCGATAAACGGACCCCGCGCCATCCGGGGGAGCCCGTTCAGCGGCTCCAGACGAACGCCGGTCACGGCCGGG
>JACPAP010000088.1 GCA_016180765.1 Gemmatimonadota bacterium | reverse complement strand
GTGCTACTCCGCGACGTCGGCCTCGAGCCGGTGATCCACTACACCTGCCGGGACCGCACCATGCTGGGCATGCTCAGCGACCTGCTGGGAGCGGCCGCCGCCGGCCTCCGCAATCTCTTGATCGTGACCGGCGATCCGCCGCGCATGGGCCCGTACGCCTCCAGCGCTATCTCCGAGATTGACAGCATCGGTCTCGTGAACCTGGTGTACCGGCTCAACCACGGACTCGACCCGGGCGGAAACACCATCGGCGAGCCGACGCGATTCGTGATCGGGGTGGCGGTGAATCACGGGGCGACGGACGCCGAGCGCGAGTTGTCCCGGCTGTACTGGAAAGTGGACGCCGGGGCCGAGTTCGCGGTGACCCAGCCTGTCTTCGACGTGGATCAGCTGGCGCAGTTCCTGAAGCGAGCGGAGCAGTATCGGCTGCCGACGATTGCGGGCCTTTGGCCGCTCCTCTCGCTCCGCAACGCCGAGTTCCTGGCCAACGAGGTCCCCGGCATCAACGTCCCGGAGCGCGTGCTGGTCCGGATGCGCAAGGCCCAGGAGGGGGGAGCCGACGCGGCCCTCGCCGAGGGCATCGCCCTGGCGCGGGAGGTGAAGGACGCGGTGGAGGGCCTGGTACAGGGAGTGCAGATCAGCGCGCCGCTGGGGCGCGTGGACGTGGCGCTTCGGGTCCTCGCCGCCTAGGGATTCACCGCTCCCGTCTCTGCGCTCTCGCCGTTGATCTCTGCGCTCTCTGCGGTGAACCACTCCATGCCGTAGCATGACGCGGGACAAACGCTAGAGGCTATCCAGCAGCCTGCGGTACCTCTCCTCAGGCTTCTTGAACCCGAGGTTGCTCACGTACACCTTGTCCACACCCACATCCCGCAGGGCGCGGATGGATCGAGCGCAGATCTCTTCGGGCGAGGCACCGGATGCGAACTCGGCCGTGATCAGGGCGGCGGGCACCGGGAAGAACTGCCGCAGCTTGTCCAGCGTCGCCGGGTTGGCGCTCCGATACATGAACACGCCGAACACGCCCGGCTGCGGGACCCCCCGGCGGCGCGCCTCCGTCACGAACGCTTCCACCGCGCGAATGGTGTGGTGCGACACCACCTGCGTGAGATAGAACTCGGCGGTGAACTGGGGGTGCAGCAGGAACCCCACTTGCTCCTCGGCCGGACGGTGCGGGTTGGCCCACCCACCCAGCGCCAGCCCCGGCACCCGCGCGCGGATCTTCTGGCGCAGCAGGTAGGCGTACTCCAGACAGCGCGGCGGCCCCACGGTCCGGTCGCCGCCCAGCACCGTGAGCGCCTGGAATCCGTGGGAGGCGGCGCGCGTGGCGTACATCAGGCAATAGTCCAGCGAGTGCTTGGACGTCAGGAACGGCACCAGCTTCGCCGGCTTGACCTCGCCCGCGAGGTTGGTCGTCAGGTGCTGGAGGTTCTCTTCCTCGGCCTCGCCCACCGCGTTGTCGGTGAGGAACACCAGGGTGTCGCCCCGGGTGAGCCGCCGGAACGAGTGATACATGTCGATCCAGGTGTCCATGCCCTCGCGCCCGGAGAGGCCCGCCCGCGGCGGGCGCAGCTCCACGGCGAACAGCGGCCGAGGGTCGCGCAGCCGCTCCAGAACATTCTGCGGCGGGGCCGTCGGCAGCCTCACCCCCCGGGGCCCTCTCCGCCGGGCGGAGAGGGAACCAGCACGCCCTCCGGCTCGGCCTCGTGCCGGAACCAGCGGAAGAACATGACCGACATGGTACCGAACAGGAGGGCTCCTCCACCGGTCTTCATGAGGAGTCCAGCGACCCGCTGGTCGGCGACGGCCGAGATGCCGCTCACCCGCGGCGCCAGCTCGTACAGCCCGTAGATCGGGTATTGGGAAAACGTGAAGAACGACGCCGGCACCGTGGGCAGGAACACATTGAGCCCCAGATACCCGATGCGCGCGCCGTACGACATCGGATGGAGCTCCGGCAGCCGCCCGAGGGCGGGCCACCAGAAGATGAAGCCGGCCGCGATCACGACGAGATCCAGGACCAACGTCCACAGCTGGCTGCCGGCAACGTTGTCCACCACCACCGGTAGGTGGGTCGCCACCAGCACGCCGTTGGCCACGGCCAGCGGAATCAGCGGTCGCGTCAGCGCGCGGGCCACCAAAAACACGACCCGCCCGCGGATCATCCGCCGGAGCAGCCAGCGCGGCGTGCCCAGCAGCATGAGCCCCGGGGCGATGTAGCCGATCAGGAGATACTGGAGCGTCTTGACGCTGAGGAGATACCCGGCGGCGAGGACCCCCACCGGCCAATCGAGCCCGGCCCACAGCACCAGGAGGCCAAGACCGATGAGCACGAGCTCCGGCGCGGAGGTGGGGCGCTCATCACCCGCGAGGCGCGGCGCGGGAAGACGGAGCAACGCCCACGCGTAGGCCAGGCCCAGCCCCAAGATGAACAGCCAGACCCCCGGATACGCTTGCCACCGCCAGGTCCAGGGTTGGCCCAGCAGCGCCGAGCACCACCACCTCACCGCCGCCCCCAGCCCTCCCGCACGAGCTGGGGCAGATCCTGCGCCCAGTCCTCCTGTCGCGTGCCGAAGGGATAGACGACGTGCGCCAGATTGTCCGCCGTGAAGGCGACCACCAGGGCCGAATGACCCACGGCATACCCCGTGTCGGCAGCCGCGGGCTTCTGGATCACGGCCGGGGCGAGCTGCAGCGACTCCTGCGCCCGGGCGATCGTGATCGAGTCGCCGGTCAGACCGATGAAGCTCCGGCTGAAATGATCCAACCAGGCGCGTACCACTGCGGGCGTGTCCCGACGCGGGTCCGTGGTTACGAACACCACCTTGATCCGCTCGGCGACCCGCGGGTCCAGGGTCGCCAACACACTTCCGAGGTTAGACATGTGCACCGGGCAGATGTCCGGACAGTTGGTGTAGCCGAAGAACACCAGCGTCACGAAGCCGTCGGTTGCCTGGCGGAAGTCGAAGGGCGTTCCATCGGTTGACGTCAGCGTGACCTCCGGCTTCGCCAACGGTTCCCCGAGCAGATAGCCGTTCAGGTCCTGGGGCTCCCGGTTCGCTGATCCCGCGGCACATGCGGCGAGACCGCCGCTCACGGTACCAGCGACCAGCAAGCTCAAGATTGATGGAGACATGGGGCATAAGATAGCGGCCCGGGGTAGCCCGGGGCGGTAGACCGCCTTGACTTTGCAATGCAAAGTACTTTACCATGAATGCCCCCCCCAACCCACCTTTCCCGGGAGGTATCTCATGAGCATGAAGGCCCTTCACGCACTGGTGACGCTGGTGATCGGCGTCACGGTCGGCACCGTGTGGCTCCGGGCATTCTGGAAGGACGCCGGTCGCGTGCCGGCGGCCGTGATCGCCGCGCCGCTGGCCGCCGCGGTGCTGGGCCTTGGGCCTTGGATCGCCTTCGACCTCTCGCTGCGCCACTGGGCGGGTGACTTCAGCCTGATACAGGCGGTGTTCAATGCGGGGGTCACCGGCGCCCTGTTCTACCGCCGAGGTGCCGTGCCACGGCCTGGCGCAGCGTAGGGTTATCCGTTATCCGTTGTCCGTTAGCCGTGGGGCGTGGACCGGTTCGGAGAACGGAGAACGGACAACGGAGAACGCCTTCCATATCCGCGTCGCCGGGGACCAGGAACTCGGCGCGGTACTCGGTGTGCTTCGGCGGAACCAGCTGCCGGACGCCGGATTGGCCGAGCATGCGGCGAATCTCCTCGTCGCCGTCGAGAGCGGCCGGATCGTGGGAAGCGCCGCGCT
>JACPAP010000087.1 GCA_016180765.1 Gemmatimonadota bacterium | reverse complement strand
CGTCGGACGGCATGGCGCATTACGGGCCGTTCGTGGGACCCGGTCGCTTGATCGAGGCAGTCCGGGTGCTGAACGACCTTCTGGGACTCCGGGATTGCGCGCTGGACATGCCCATCCATTACGCCGAGCAGGGGGACTTGTTTGGGCCGGCGGGACGGGCCGCGTGTCCCCGCCATGACTTCGGCACCTGCACCGGGCCCTGCGGCGGCCTGGTGAGCGAGCGGGAGTATCGACGGCGGGTCAGCGTGGCGAGGGCGTTTCTGGAAGGACGGGGCATCGCGCCTCTGGATCACGTCGTCCGCGAGATGACCGACTTGAGCTCGGCCAACGCGTTCGAGCGGGCGGCGCGCTGGCGGGACCGGTTCGAGGCGCTCGAGTGGCTGCTGGCGGCCTCGGTGCGGGCCCGCGCCGCTGTGCAGGCCTTGACCTTCGTGTACACCGATCCAGGCGCGTTGGGCGACGCTCGCGCCTACGTCATCCGCCGAGCCACCGTGCGTGCCGCGGCCCCGGCTCCGCACTCGCCGCTCGAAGTGCAGGCCTTCCGCGCGCTGGTGGCGGAGCACACCGGGCTGGAACCTGAACCCAGTGCCATTCCCACCGACGCGATCGACGAGACCTTGTTGTTGCTGAGCTGGTTCCGCCGGCACCCGAGCGCGCTCCGCCGCACCGTCCCCCTCCAACGCTGGCTCCAAAGCGACTGAAACCGATCAGAGCGCCTTGACGTACTGACCGCGTGTCATTATTGTCCGCGCTCCAATAGTGACTGCGGTCATTGTTGACCTCATTCCAGGATGTAAGTCATGACAGAGCTTGAGCTTTCGCGTCGCGAGCGCAAGAAAGAGGAGACCAAGGAGCGGATCTTCCAGACCGCGGTCAAACTCTTTCGGGACAAGGGCTTCGAGGCCACCACCATTGACGACATCACCGAGCGGGCCGACGTCGCCAAAGGGACCTTTTTCAACTACTTCCCGCGCAAAGAGGCGGTCCTCGGCTATCTCCTGGAAGTCCGAATGACCGAGGCGGTGGAGAATGCCGAAGCCACCCTGGCCGAGCGCCGGCCCGCCCGAGACAAGCTCATGGCCCTCTACGCCGACGTCTGCGCCGGGTACGAGGAAGACCGCGAGCTGTCATGGTTCATCCTGATGGAGAGCATGAAACGCGCGTTCGCGTTTTCCGAGGACGTGTTCAGCCGCTGGTATAACCTCACGGTGGGTGTGATCCAGCAAGGGCAGGCGAGCGGAGAGCTCCGAGCCAACGTGGACCCGACGCGGGCCGAGCGCGTGCTGCACAGCACGTTCCTGGGGACCCTGTTCATGTGGCTCAAGTGCCCCGAAGCCGGGGACCTGAATCTGCAAGCCGAGCTGGAAGAGCGAATGACGCTGGTCCTGGACGGGCTGGCGGCCAAAGCGTGAGAGGTGTGACGTGAGAGCTGGGAAGGGACATAGACGCTTCATGATACGATGTGCGCTTGCGGCCGCGGGGGTCGCGTTGATGGTCGCGAGTCCTTTGGGGGCGCAGTCGCGCGAGGTGCTGTCGCTGGAGCGCGCGCTGGAGATCGGGTTGAGCCACAGTCGATCGCTGGCGGATGCCAAGCTGGGCCTGCGGGTGGCGGGTCAACAGGTGCGCGAGGCCTGGGGCAGCGTGCTGCCGGACATCTCGGCCAACGCTTCGTACTCGCGCAACGTCAGGGTCCAACAGGCGTTCCTGCCGGCGGTGATCTTCGATCCCACGGCGTCGCCGGACGAGCTGATCCCGGTGCGCTTTGGTTCCGACAACACCTGGCAGGCCGGGCTGTCGCTGGAGCAGCCGCTGTTTCAATACACCGCGTTCATCGGCGTAGGCGCCGCCGGCCGCTACCGCGATTACCAACGCGAGCGCGTGCGGGGTGTAGCCCAGGACGTGGGCACGACGGTGCGGGTCGCCTATCTGGACGCGCTGTTGGCCGCCGAGGACGTGCGGCTCACCGAACAGAGCGTGGCACGGGTGCGGCGGACGTTGGACGAGACCCGGGCGATGAACAGCGCCGGCCTGGCGAGCGATTACGACGTCCTGCGGTTGGAGGTGCAGCTGGCCAATCTGGAGCCCAACCTGCGCCGGGCGGAGAACGCCGTGGCGGCGACCAAACGGGCGTTGCTGGTGGCCATTGGACGGGACCCGCGGGCAGTCGACGGGATCGAGCTCGAGGGACGGCTGGCCGACGTCAACGTGGCCGACGTGGCCCAGAACGCACCCATTAACGCACAGCTACTGCGGCAGGCGGGGGTGGACGGCGCCGGCTCACCGGCGGCGCTCGAGCCGGAGCAGGCATACCAGGTGGCGCTGGAGGCGCGGAGCGACGTGCGGCAGGCGCGCTTGACCGTGCAGCTGGAGCGTGCCCGCCTGGCGGCCCAGCGCGCCGAGTATTTCCCCAAGCTCACGCTGTTCTCCAATTACAGCATTACGGCCCAGGAGAACGGGGCGCCGGATTTCTTCGGGACGTCGCGGCAACGCGCGTCGTTCGCGGTGGCCGGTGTTCGGGTCGAGCTGCCGATCTTCAACGGCTTCGCGCGGGAAGCCCGGGTGCAGCAGGCCGGCGGCACCGCCGCGCAGGCGCAGACCCGGCTGGAGCAGCTGGAGCACGAGGCGGCGCGCGAAGTCCATACCCTCACGGCCGACGTGCGCGAGGCCCGCCTGCGGGTGGACAGCCAGCGCCGGGCCGTGGATCAAGCGCAGCGGGGCTACGAGATCGCGTCCGCGGAGTATCGAGCCGGTCTGGGGTCGCAGCTGCAGATCACCGATGCAGAAGTGGCGTTGCGTCAATCCGAGTTCAACCATGCCCGCGCGGTATACGATTATCTGGTCGCCAGCGCGCGGCTCGCCGCCGCAGTCGGCACCGTTCCGAGCGGCGATGTGGCGCTCCGATGAGCGCAGGACTTTCAGGGATAGGGCACATGCTCAAGCATAGACGCACATGGATCGGCGCCGTTGTCGCGATGCTCGCGGTGGGGGTGGGAACCTGGGTAGCGGGCTGCCGGCCAGCCGATGGGGAAACCGCCAACGAACAGACCACGGCGGAAACCGCGCGGACGGTGAATGTGGAGGTCGTCGCCGTGGCGCCTGGGCCGTTCGTGGAATACATCCGCGCCACGGGTGAGGTCGAGGCCTTGAGTGACGTCACACTGTCGGCGGAGGAGTCCGGCGTGGTCCGCGAATTCTACGTCGCCAAGGGCGCCTGGGTGCGGCAGGGGGAGGCCATCGCCAAGATCGACGATGCGGTGCTCAAGGCCCAGGTGGAAGAAGCGCGCGCCGCGACCCGCCTGGCGCAGGAGCAGTACGACCGCCAGCGGCGCGTCTGGGAGGAGAGCAAGGTCGGCAGCGAGATCGGCTTGCTGCAGTCGCGGTCGCAGTCAGAGGCCGCGGCCGCGCGGCTGGCGGCGCTGGAGTCGCGCCTGGAGCGGACGGTCATCCGCTCGCCGGTGAGCGGCGTGTTCGACGAGAAGGACATCGAAGTGGGTGAGATGGCGATGCCGGGCGCCAGGGTCGGGCGCGTGGTCGCGACCCATCGGCTGAAAGTGTCGGCGGGGATGCCGGAGCGGTTTGCGCCGGACCTCAAGCGGGGTGCGGCGGCTCGTATCACGTTCGACGTCTTCCCCGGCCGGGAGTTTCAGGGGGCAGTGGGCTTCGTCGGAAGCACGGTGGATCCGGAGAACCGTACTTTCCCGGTGGAGATCCTGCTGGACAATCCGCAGCGCCTGATCAAGCCGCGCATGGTGGCCAACGTGCAGGTGATGCGCGNNCTCAAGGCGTCGTGGTGCGCACCGAGGCCGGCTATCAGGTGTTCGTGGTGGCCGAGCGGGACGGAAAGCTTGTGGCCGAGGCCCGCCCGGTGACGCTGGGCACCTCCTACCAGAACCGGGTGGTGATCACCCAGGGCCTGGCGACCGGTGACCGGCTGGTGGCGGTGGGCCAGCGCCTGGTAGACCAGGGGAACCGCGTCCGGATCGTTACCACCCCCGCGGAGGTGACCCGATGACGCCAGGCGGCGGAACCAAGTTCAAGGAGTTCGCGCTCACGTCGTTCGCGGTGGACCACCCCACCACTGTGGTGGTCATGGCAGCGTTTCTGGCCATCGTGGGGATCGGGTCCTACGTCACGATTCCCAAGGAGTCGGCGCCGGAGATCGTGGTACCCAACATCATCGTGAACACGATCTATGCCGGGGTATCGCCGGGGGACATGTAGACACTGGTGACGCGGCCGCTCGAGGAAGAGCTGAATACCATCGCCGACGTCAAGACCATCACCTCCACCTCGGTCGAGGGGTACTCGAGCATCAACGTCGAGTTCGAGGCGGGCGTGGACATGAACGAGGCGCTCCAGCGGGTCCGCGAGAAGGTGGACATCGCCAAGCCCGAGCTGCCACCGGCCGCCGAGGAGCCCGGAATCTTCGAGATCAACTTCTCGGAGTTTCCCATCATGCAGGTCAACGTCGCCGGACCCCACAGCCTGGAGCGGCTGCGCCAGGTGGCGGAGGACCTTCAGGACCGTCTGGAGCAGATTCCCAGCGTGCTGGAGGTGCAGCTGGCGGGCGGCCTCGAACGTGAAGTCCAGGTGGACGTGGATCTGGCCAGGCTCAAGTACTACGGCCTGGCGTTCCAGGATATGATCGATGCGATCGCGGCCGAGAACGTGACCATTCCAGGTGGGTCTATCGAGGTCGGGGACGTGAAGTACCTGGTGCGCGTGCCGGGCGAGTTCTCCACCACGGCGCCCATCGCCGACATCGTGGTGACCACCAAGAAGGGCCGTCCGATCTACGTGCGCGACGTGGCGAGCGTGGACTTCGGCTACAAGGAGCGCGACTCCTACGCGCGGCTGGACGGCCAGCCGGTGGTGTCGCTGGCCGTGAAGAAGCGCGCCGGGGAGAACATCATCGAAACCGCGGAAGCGGTTCGAGCAGCGGTAGCGGAAGCGGAACCTTCCCTTCCGCCCGGCACCGTCATCAAGATGACGTCCGACCAGTC
>JACPAP010000086.1 GCA_016180765.1 Gemmatimonadota bacterium | reverse complement strand
GGCATGGGAGCCCCTAGTCCACGTCGGTGCCATGATACAAGCTATGCCCTCGGCGCCAGTCACCGAAAGTAGGCCTCACGGCGCGGAACATCGCGGGCCGTCGTGGATTAAAGGCCCGGGTTGGGGCACATGCTTCGGTGCTCCTCAGATAGCCCGCAGGATCTCGACGGGGTTGGCCCGCATGGCGCGCAGGGCGGGCTGGAGGCACGCGGCGAACCCTGCCAGCAACAACACCGCTTCCGCGATCACGAGCGCCACGGCGTCGGTGTGATAGACGTTATACAGCCAGTCGCCCAGTAGCGTCGAGCCCCACATGGCGAGGAAGGCCCCGATCCCCGTCCCGGCCAGGATCATCACGGCACCGTCGTGCGCCACGAGCTTCATCACGTCTCGGGACGGGGCGCCCACCGCGATCCGCACGGCGAACTCGCGCATGCGCTGGCTCACGCCGTAGGAGACCACGCCATAGAGACCGATAGTCGCCAACGTCAGAGCGAAGCCGCTGAACGCCGCGAACACCTTGGTCAAGAAATACCGAGCCCGGACGGCATGGTCGAAGTCGCTCAGCCAGGGCCGGACCCATAACGCCCGACCGCCCGGGAGCGCATCCCGGATGGCCTGGCGCAGGGCCACGGCCGCCCTGCCATCGAGCCGCGGCTCTCGCGTTCGGATCGCCAATCCCCAGCCGTACACGCGACTGTCGGGCTGCCACGCCTGGTAGACCGCACCCTGGGTCGGCAGGTACGGATCGCCTTCGGGTCCCCCCGTGAACGCCCGGCGAGCCACGCCCACGACCCGCCACCACGGAGTGTTCGCATTGGGACCCGACAGCTTGATCAACTGTCCGACCGCGCGGCGGTCCGGCCAAAGAGCCGCGGCGACCGTCTCGTCCACGATCACGGCACGGGCTCGCTCGTCGCCGGGCAAGAAGTCCCGGCCCTGAAGCACCGGGATGCCCAGCGTGCGAAGGAAACTGTCGCTCACCGGGCCGAAGGAGGTTCTGGCCAGGAGGCCGTTGGAACCGTCGTAGAACTCCGACATCACGCTCCGACTGCCACCACCACCGGCCATGGCCGCCACCGACCGCACCTCCGGAAGGGCCCCGACGCGGGCCAGGAGATCCCGCGAGATCCTCTCGGCGGAGTCCGCCCGAACCATCCCTCGGCCAAGCCACACCCACGCTTGCAGCAGGCCTTCGCGGTCAAAGCCCAGCGTGGATTCGCTGAGCCGGCCTGCTGCCTTGGTCAGAAGAGCAGCCCCCATCAGCAGGACGAGGCTCAAGGACACCTCGGCCACGACCACCGGGCTATAGCGCCAGCGGCGGCGAGTCGTGGTGCTTGCACTCGCGTCTTTCAGGGGTTCGCTCACGGCCACATTCGAGGCGCGCACCGCCGGCCACAATCCGAACAGCACCAGCGCTCCCACAGCCGCCCCAAGGCCTGCTACGAAGACCCGCCAGCTAGGCAGCGGCCGGACGATCCCGAGCTCGCGAACGGACGGGGGCATCTGGTTGCCGAGCACCGGAGTGGCCCAAAGCGTGAGCAGGAGTCCGAGCAGGGCACCTGCGGCCGCAATCAGGGCGCTCTCGACCAGGAGCTGCCGCGCGACGGTGGCCCGTCCTGCGCCCAGCGCCATGCGCAGCGCCAGCTCCCGGTGCTTCGCGACCCCGCGCACCAGCATGAGGTTGGCCAGGTTGGCGCATGCGATGAGAAGCACCAAGAATGCCGCACCTGCCATCGCGAAATGGATCTGTCTGAGTTGCTCCGGCGTCGGTGTGATGGGTCGCGCCGAGAACGCATAGGGAACCGGGCCGGTGCCGTACTCCAGCGTGAGCCGACGCGCCAGAATAGCGAGATGGGCACTGACCGCCTCCGGCGTCCACCCGCGCTTGATCCTCACGACCGGAATGAGGCGTCGGAGCCCAGCGCCGGTGCGCTCCGCCGTTGGAGGAACGGGAATCACTACGTCGCCTCCAGGAAAGGTCATGGCGGACGGGAAAACGCCCATCACCCGGTACTCACGTTCGCCAACCCAGAGCGTGAGACCGTCGAGCGACCGCCCGTTCAACCAGCGCTCCCAGAAATCATGGCTCACGACTGCCGCATCCTGGGGTGAACCGGGGTCGAGCAGGCGGCCCTGCTCCGGCTCCACGCCCAACAGCGGATAGAGATTGCTGCTGACCGAGGAGACCCACTGCTCCCCAACGTCGTCACCGGCCCGGACCTCCATGCGCTCCCAGTCAAAGAACCCGATGTCCTCGTAGAACTTTCCCGCGCGTAAGACCTCGTAGCGCTCCCACGTCGGCGCATCGTTGGCCGCCTGCCGGCCCCACATGGTTACCGTAAACAGCCGGTCTGCGTCCCTGACCGGCAACGAGGGGTGCAGCATGGCGTCGAGAATCGCAAACGTGGTCGTGTTGAGGGCGAGCGCGAGGCCCAGGCACAGCGTCGCCACCAGCACGAAGCCCGGGCTCTTGCTCAGCGACCGGAGGGCGTAGCGGAGGTCGCGCATGGGTGGGGCTAATGTTTGACAGGACGCCGCGTTCGGCAAGCGCGGCGGAGGGCCCTGGGCGTCAGGCCCGGGCGGCTACCGGTAGTCCGCCAACCGCACCGGCATCCGCCGCGGCCCCCAATCCCCCGGCGGCCCCTCGAACACCCCGGCGCACGGGGTGCCGCACTCCTGGCACCGGCCCTCGTCGGTCAGGTTCCAGGCCTTGAGCAGATACCAGTCGCGCGCGATGAGCGGCGCCCGGCAGACGTGGCAGTAGGTTGTGCCGCCTTCGACGTCGTGCACGTTGCCGGTGTAGACGTACTGCAGCCCGTGCTCCCGCGCGATGCGCCGCGCGCGGGTGAGCGTGGCGGCCGGCGTGTGCGGCTTGTCCAGCATCTTCCAGTCCGGATGGAACGCCGTGAAGTGCAGCGGCACATCGGGCCCCAGGTGCTCCAGAATCCACTGCGACTCCGCGTGGATCTCCGCATCCGAGTCGTTCTCCCCGGGGATCAACAGGGTCGTGATCTCGAACCAGACGCCGGTCTCGTGCTTCAAGTACTCCAGGGTCTCCAGCACCGACTGCAGGTGGCCCACGCAGATCTTGTGATAGAACTCCTCCGTGAACGCCTTGAGATCCACGTTGGCCGCGTCCATGTAGCGATAGAACTCGGCCCGCGGCTCGGCGCACTGATAGCCCGCCGTCACCGCCACCGCCTTGATCCCGCGCTGGTGACAGGCCTGCGCCACGTCAATCGCGTACTCGTGGAAGATCACCGGGTCGTTGTAGGTGAAGGCCACGCTCTTGCAGCCTAAGTCCCCAGCAGCGCGCGCCACCATCTCCGGCGACGCCGAGTCGGCCAGCGTGTCGATCTCGCGCGACTTACTGATGTCCCAGTTCTGGCAGAACTTGCAGGCGAGATTGCAGCCGGCGGTCCCAAAGGACAGGATGGAGCTGCCCGGCAGGAAATGATTCAGCGGCTTCTTCTCGACGGGATCCACACAGAAACCGCTGGAGCGCCCGTACGTGGTGAGCACCACCTCGCCGCCCTGACACATCCGCACGAAGCACATCCCGCGCTGGCCCTCGTGCAACCGGCACGCGCGCGGGCAGATGTCGCATTGGACCCGCCCATCGTCCAGGCGGTGCCAAGGAATATATGCCAACGGCCGCTACTGTGGCGGCTCGTAGCTCCGCCGGGCCGGACGACACCCAAGCCATTCCCTCGGCTCCCCCGTCTGGGGATTGGGCGGCAACAGCGCGCGGTCCCGCGGCACCCGCTCCGGATCCTCTGACGCCAAGTATATCAACATCGCCGCGAGGGTCGCATTGTTCTTGAGATCGTCGAACACGATCTTGTCGTATGTGTCCCGGTTGGTGTGCCAGGTGTACTGGCGATAGTCCGGGTAGTTCGACTGGAGTCGGAATCCCGGTGCCCCGTGGCACAGGAACGAGACGTGGTCGCTGCCGCCCAGCTCCTGCGGCCCGGGGAAGTCCAGCTTGATATGCTGGCTGATGTCCGTGGGGATCTGGGCTACCCAGCGCGCCACGTTCCCGGCCGCCGTGGAAAGGCCCTGCGTCTGGATGTACTCGATCCGCCAGGTGCCGTTGTCCTGATTGAACAGCACCTGGAGGTTCTCCACCACATCCCGATGGTCCTCGGAGAATGCCCGCGAGCCGATCAAGCCCTGTTCCTCGCCACCCCAGTGACCCACCAGGATCGTGCGACGGGGGCGCGGATAGGTAGCCCTGAGGATCCGCATCGCCTCGAGCATGGTGAGCGTGCCCGTGCCGTTGTCGGTGGCACCCTGGGCGGCGTGCTCGGAGTCGAGGTGGGCCGAGAGCATGACGTACTCGTTCGGCAGCGCGGTTCCCCGGATTTCGCCGATGACATTGAACATCGGCACCGGGCCCGGTAGCTCGGTCTCGGCAACCAGGCGGACCCGGGGCCCCTGCCGGTTCGCGCTCAGGCGATACAGGAGACCGTAGTCCTCGCACGACAGGTCCAGCGACGGCACCCGCTCGGTCACCGTATCGAAGACCTTGTTGACGCCCCAGCCGCTGGACCAGGTGAGCGTCAACACCGCCACCGCTCCGGCCCCCTCGATCCGCTGGTACGCGTTGTCTCCCAGCATCTGCAAACGCCGGCGCCAGGACTGCTGAAGCGCGCCCCGCTCCGTTTGCCAGCGCCGGTAGGTCTCGGGCCTCGCCAGCCGCTCAAACGCCTGGGGCTCCCGGCACATCGGCTCCGACATGGATCCCAAGACGATCTTCCCGCGCG
>JACPAP010000205.1 GCA_016180765.1 Gemmatimonadota bacterium | reverse complement strand
GCCTGGCGGACCTGCTGGCCACGACGGCGGTGACCTACGAGAGCGGGGCGTTCTGTCCAGCCCTGGGCCGTTGGGGCGACCTGGACAAGGACAAAGCGGCGAACAGCCGGGACGCGCTGGCGATCCTCTCGAACCTGGTCGGGATTGAGGTGGGCGCGTCGTTCAACCTCGCCATGGGCGACGTGGACGGGGACGGCAAGGTCAACAGCCGGGACGCGCTCATCATCCTCTCGTACGCGGTGGGGATAGATATCCCCGGCCAGCGGGTGCTGCTGGTGGCCGGCGGCCTGTGCTCCAGCGGGAGCGTCCCGGAAGTCGTGGTGGTGCCGGACACCGTGGACCTGGTGGTCAACCAGACGGTCCGGCTGATCGCGCTCACGCGGGATGCCACCGGCCAGCTGGTCGCGCGGAGCGGCTTGCACTGGGAGATTGGCGACCCCCGCCTCGGCGTGGTGGAAGGCGACGGGCTCCTCACGGCGCGGGAGCCCGGCACCACGGTCGTCACGGCCTCGCTCGGTCCCGGGGTTCGGGCCCAGGCCCCGGTGATCGTCCGCGCGCGCCGGCCGGTGTGGATGGTGGACGCGGCCAGGGCCCAGCGGAACCCGGTGCAGCTGGGCACGTCCCGGTGGCCGTTCTCGACCCCGCAGCGGGCGTTTCGGCTGGTGAGCGAAGGCGATACCATCCGCGTCGCTCCCGGCGTCCACGATTATGAGGATTGCGGTTACTACGAGGATTGTGCCTACTACGACTACTACGACGACCGGCTCTACGCCGGCGCGGTGATCATCGGAGACACGTTGGCTGACGGGACCCGGCCGGTGCTCCGCGCGCGGGAGCTGGATTACCATTACGGCTTTTATTGGAGCGATGGCCTCCGCGGGGAGATCCGGAACCTGGTGCTCCGCGGGTTCAGCACCGCCGTATACGTGAACGGATTACACACGCTGGTGCTGGACAATGTACGCATCGAGGAGCCCCGCACCTACTACGGCTACGGGATCTACGCCCAGAGGATGGACAGCTTGCGCGTGGACCGGAGCGAGTTCCTGTCGGATTCGCTCAGGAACAGCTACTACGGCGTCTATCTGGCGGATGGCGCCCGGTTTGCCTCCGTTCGCCGGAGCAGGTTCACCAACTGGGGGAATTGGGCTATCCTGGCCTATGACGTGGACTCGCTGGACGTGTCCGAGAGCGAGTTCCTGCGCAACTACTATGGGGTGCAGTTCGGCACCGCGTCCAACCCTTCGGTGAGCGCGCACCTCTCGCGCAACCGGTTCATTGACCACGCCGTCAACGCGGTTTACGGTTGGGGTGTCGCGACCCTCGCGATGGACCACAACTACATTCTCCAGAAGCAGAACTACCCCCTGCGGGTCTACGGGACCTCGGAGCTCATCGGCGCGCCGCCGTTAGGCGCGCCGGCCCAACGTGCGCCCGCGGCCGCCGTGAGCGGCACCCGGTTCACCTCCCAGGGTGACTCCATCCAGTTCCGCGCCTCCGGCTACGAGTGGCTGAACGCGCAGGACTTCGACAGCCTCCTGATTGACTCTCTGTGGCTGGAGAGCGCGCGCGACACGGCGATCGCGCAGTACAGCTATCTCGAGGCGAATGTCGCGCGGATCACGAATTCGCGGCTGCTGAACCTGTACACCGAGGGCATTGATTTCTACGGGCAGGTCCTGACGGTGGACAACAGCGAATTTACGGGCTGCGCCCAGCCCACGTGCACCTGGTCAAACGGGTATGCCATTCAGGCGCGCGCGGCGTACCCGGACTCCGGACCGGTGGTGACGCTCAACAACTCGCGCTTTTGGAACCTGAACTTCGCGCTCTGGGCCGCCGCGACGGGGGACAGTGCCGGACCCATGCACCTGAGCGGCAATACCGCCGACAGTGTGAGCTACGGCTTCTACCTGGCCTCGGACAGCGTGGTAGCTCAGGACAACGTGCTGCGGAAGGTTCGTTTGTACGGCATCTACGCCCAGCCCTCTTTCAGCAATCGCGCGTTCAAGCCGGTCGTGGCGCTGCGCAACCAGATCACCTGCGCGCTGACCTCATCTACATCCTACGGAATCCGGTCGGACTACGCTCCCGGCTGGTTCGAGGATAACGGCGTGACCGACTGCGAGTGGGGACTGTCCGGTTACAACGCGTCGCCCTACCCGCTGGCGGATTTCACGGCGCGCCGCAACGCCATCGCCACCGATACGACCTCTGCGGTGACCAGCTATGGCGTGAGGCCCGACGGCCGCTGGCGGCCGGCGCTGTACGGCAACCGGGTGAAAAATGGGGCTTACGGTTTCTACCTCACGACCAGCGACACCGCCGCGATGAAGGTGGACAGCAACGCGGTGTCCGGCACCCGGAGCGCGGGGGTGTACATCTCGGCCTCCGTGCCGGTCACCGGCGTGCGCAACAACGTCACGAACAACCTGCTCGACGGTATCCTGAACTTCGGCACCGGCGCCAGGAGCTTCCGGCGGGGCCGATTCGTGGGGAATGCGCGATATGCGGTGAACAGCTCGCCGGTGTTTGATGCTCAGCAGAACTGGTGGGGAGACACTTTGGGGGTTGCCGGGGCATCCGCCGACACCGTTTTCGGGAACGTGGACGTCAGCAACCATCTGACCGACGATCCTGCTGACGTGCCGCCGGCGCTGGCCGCACCGGTGCTCGCGCCGGCGGTGGTGCAACCGTGGACGGCGGAAGCGTCCGCCACCTCGCCGGTGCCGGTGGCCGAGCCGAACGCCGCGGACCGAGAGCAGCGGCTCGCCGAGCGGGCGGCTCGGCAGCGGGAAGCCGCGGCCGACCGCGAGGCCCGCCGGCGCATGGCCGAGGAGGAGATGGCGCGATTGCTGCGCCACTGGGCCGAGCGGCGCGAGCAGGCTAGACGTAGACCACCGCAGTGAGGAACCTACCCCAGGTGGAGGCATTTATGTGGAAGGACCGTTGGTCGGGTGCCCTCGCGATCGCCCTCGTCGCAGGGGCCAGTGCGGCCTGCGGGGGACCGTCCGAGCTGTCCAGCGATGAGGCGGCGGAGTTGACCGCCGAGCTGGCCGGGGCGGGAATCACCGGCGCCAGTTCCGGCCTCGCCGGCTCGCCAGCCCAGAGTGGCCAGCTCGAAGCCACGCCCATCCCCTTCAGTCGCACCGTCAGCCACACGCAGTCCTGTAGTGGCGGCGGGTCCATCAGCGTGAGCGGGAGCCTGAGCGGAAGCATTGATAGCGAGACCCACGACGGCTCACTCTCGTTGAACATCACCCAGTCCTTCACCGATTGCCGCATTACCCGCGGTGGCAAGGACTTCACCGTGAGCGGCAGTCCCAACCTCCAGTTGAGCGGGACCATCACCATCGTGAACGGCCTGCCCTCCGGCCCCCAGACCTTGAGCTTCACCGGGGCCTTCCGATGGTCGGCCGCTGACGGGCGATCGGGGAGCTGCGACATCGACCTCACGATCAGCTGGTCCATGGCGAGCCCGAGCACCGTGACGGGAACGGCGTGTGGTCACCAGATCAGCAGGCAGGTCTGACCCCGGGGGGTGATCTCTCCAGAACGGGGAGCCTCCGCAGAACAGGGGCGCCCCGTTGGTGTAGTGCGCTGAGCGGGTTACTGCACGACAATGGGCTCGACGGTGTTGCGCACCTCGAGCTTGAGCCGCGAGCCCGCAAGACCACCGGCCATGGAAACCTGATTGAAACGCCACAGCCGAATACGCTGGGCCGTGTTTGGCGGGTTCTTGTTCCCGGGGATGATGTGACTTCCGTTATCCGGCAGCCCGCTGGCCGAATAGTC
>JACPAP010000204.1 GCA_016180765.1 Gemmatimonadota bacterium | reverse complement strand
CGACCGACCATCCCCTGACGGCCACCCGTCTCGATCTCAGCCTCTCGCTCACCCTGCGAACCACGCTGGTGTCCAGCGCGCGGGCCCCGAACGTCGTCGGCATCCTCGAGGGCAGCGACCCGCACTTGAAGAGCGAATACGTGGTGTTCAGCGCCCACATGGATCACCTGGGCGTGGAGCGGCCGGCCGTGCGCGGCGACAGCATCAACAACGGGGCGGACGACAACGCCTCGGGCACGGCCGCGGTGATCGAGCTGGCCGAGGCGTTCGCCAAGCTCAACCCAAGGCCCAAGCGGTCGCTGATCTTCCTCACGGTGAGCGGCGAGGAGCGCGGGCTCTGGGGCAGCAGCGCCTTCACGGCCGATCCGCCGGTGCCCATCCGCCAGATGGTGGCCAACGTCAACCTGGACATGGTGGGCCGCAACTGGAAAGACACGATCGTAGTGATCGGCCGCCAGCACTCGGACTTGGGGGCGACCCTCGCTCGCGTCAACGCCGCTCATCCCGAGCTCGGGATGACCGCGATCGACGATCTCTGGCCCGAGGAACGCTTCTTCTTCCGGTCCGACCACGTCAACTTCGCGCGGCGCGGTGTGCCGGCCCTCTTTTTCTTTAACGGCGTGCACGCCGACTACCACAAGGTCAGCGATGAGCCCGCCAAGATCGACGCCGAGAAGGAATCTCGGATCGTGAAGCTGGTGTTCTACCTCGGCCTGGAGGTCGCCAACGCGGCGCAGCGACCGCGGTGGAATCCGAACAGCTACAGAGAGATCGTGGGAAAGCCCTAGATCGTCGGCTGGTCGTCGGTTTTCGGTTATCGGTCGTCGGTGACGGCCACACAACCAAGGAACCGATAACCGACAACCGATAACCGTCAACTCATCTCAGCGGAATCTCCCTGCGCACCACGCCGCCCTTCTCTGACGCTACGGTGAGCACCACGGCACCCCGCTGCCCCGTCCGCCGCACCACGTACTCGATGCTCCGCCGGGTCTCACCTGGTCCCTGGCCGCCCACGTCGCGCAACCCGGGGAGATGTCCCAGCGAGGCGCGCCTGGCGCCCGAGACCGGCTCCGCGTCCTTGAGCTCAATCGTGGCGTAGACCGGCTCGATCAACCGCGCCTCCACGGCGCGCTGGGTGATGTTGGTCGGCAGATACCCCACGTTCCGCACCACCGCCCGCACGCGGTAGAGCCCGGTATTCCCCAGGGCGGTCGCCGCCACCTCTTCCATCTCCAGGCGAGGACCCACCTCGGCCAGCCACAGCAGCCAGGGGACGTACAACTCCAGCTCTCCCTTGAGGAACTGGACCGGTGGATTCTGGGTGGTGAACCGCGTGCGCCACCCGCCGATCTCCACCTTCCCCAGCTGCGGGTGGTCGAACGCCGTCCAGGGGGCAAACCCGGCGCCGCCCAGCTCCTCGTCGTTGAACCGGAACCGCTCCGCCTCACTCACCGACCCGTTGTTGTCGTAGTCCCGGCCAAAGCCGCCCCAGTATTCCGGCACCCAGCCCACTATGCCGTAGTCCCAATACCCCCACGAGATCAGCGTGCCGTGGCGATGCTGCTTGGGATTGGTGAAGCTGGGAATCACGCGCTGCCTCGTCACCCCCGTGTACTTCTCCGCCAGCTCCAGGATCAACTGTTGGTCGGCGAGGCCATAGTCGTCCCATGGCTCGCTGGACGGTAGCCGGTACAGAAACCCTCCCGAGGTGTGACCGTGCACGATCCCCGCCACATTGCGATGCCGCACCAGGAACTCGATCGTCGCCTGGGTCTCCGGCTCGGACAACGGATACGGCCCCGCCCCTTCCTGCTCGATTTCCAAGCCCCAGTTCCGCGGGAAGTTCCGGTTCATGTCAATCCCGCCCACGCCGTCCTCGTTGAACCGCCCGTCGCCGTCGTCGTCCACGCCTTCCGAGTAGAGCGCATAGAACGGCCCGACCGAATCGCCCGCCTGGCGGCGCACCATGCGGCGCGGGTCGTCGCCCGCCACCTTCCAGAGTCCGTTGGGGTCGGGGACCCGCATCTGGGTAATGGCCCCATCACCGTTCAGGTCGTTGGGCGGGTCTTCGTCCAGCAGGCCGTCGTCGTCTTCGTCGTACGGGCGCGGCGTCGAGCGAAGCGGCATGCCCGTGCTGAGGGCGAGGTCCGCCCCGTCCGGGTTGAACTTGGGACGCACGTACACCACGCGCGTATCCAGCAACCGCGTCACCCGCGCGTCCTTGCCGTAGCTGCTCAGCAGGTACCAGGCGAAGTGGAGCGCGACCTCGGCGCCGGTCAGCTCGCCGGCGTGGATGTTGCCGTCGTAGTAATAGCCCGGCTTCTCCGCGGCCGGGCCGGTCTGCTGGTTGGTGATCTCCAGCACCTGGAGCGGCGTGCCCTTGAGGGTCCGGCCAATGGAATAGAGGCTGGTCAGGTGAGGGTACGCCTTCGCCCAACCGTCCAGCAACGCGTAGGCCTCAGCCGTGCTGTGGTACTTGGCCCAGTTCGGCTGCCGCGGATCTTCCGTTTGTGCGCCAGCGGACCTGATCAGCGCCAGCATGATCACGGCTGACCACAGGACCGCGCTCGCCTTCCTCATCGCCCGCTCCTTCCACCCCGTTGCACGTTGTACGTTGCACGTCTCGCTCAGCGAGTGCCGGCCGGGGCGCCGAACGGATCCTCTAACGAAGGACTGGTGGGCGTGAGGAGCTCCGCCCCGTTTTCGGTGATGACCATATCGTCCTCGAGCCGCACGCCGAACTCACCCGGAAGGTAGATCCCGGGCTCGTCGCTGAAGGTCATGCCCGGCTCGAGCTTCAGGGTATTGCCGCGCACCAGGTAGGGCCACTCGTGTCCGTCCATCCCGATGCCATGGCCTACCCGGTGGGTGAAGTACTGGTAGTCGGGGCCGTACCCCGCATCGGTGATGACCTGCCGCGCCGCGGCGTCCACCGCCTGGCACTCCACGCCCGGGCGCGCCGCGGCCAACGCCGCCTGCTGCGCCCGCTGCTCGATCGCGAAGACCTGTTTCATCCTGTCCGTGGCCTTGCCCAACACGAAGGTGCGGCTGATGTCGGACCGATAGCCTTCCGCGGCGCACCCGCCGTCGATCAGCAGGATGGTTCCCTCGCGAATCACCTGGGGTGTCGCCGAGCCATGCGGCAGCGCCGAGTAGGGACCCACCTGGACTCCGGCGCCGCCGGAGAATCCCAGCCGCCGGTGGGCCTGCGATACGAGGTCGGCGAACTGATCCTGCGTCATCCCCTCCTTGAGGGCCCGGTACGCCGCCTCGTAGGCCCTGAGCGTCACCTCGGACGCCAGGCGCATCAGCGCGATCTCGTGCGCGTCCTTGACGCCGCGGCATCCGGCGGTGACGGGGGTGGCGCTCACCAGCGATAGCGAGGGCGCCGCATGGGCCACCCCGTCGCTGAAGACGTAGCGCACGGTTTCCTCGATCCCGAGTCGTCCTGTCGCCCCGCCTCGAGCCCTGATCCCATCCGCCACCAGCGCGTACGGGCTCTGGTCCTCCTGCCAGGTGAGGAAATCCACGTCTCCGGCCAGCGGGCCGTCCTGCACCCGCTCGCGCGCGCGATCTGCCTCGAACGCGGGGCAGACCAGGAACGCCCTGCCGTCCACCGGCACGACCAGCGCCAGGAGCCGCTCGCTCAAGCCCCAACGGATACCGGTGAAGTAGTCCAGGGAGGTCCCGCCGGTGAGCAGGATCCCGTTCAGGCTCTGCTCCCGCATCAACCGTCGCGCCTTCTCGATCCGCGCACGCCGCTCGTCCACGGTGATCGGCGTGGCGCGGTCGCGCATGGACGCGAGCGCCGCA
>JACPAP010000203.1 GCA_016180765.1 Gemmatimonadota bacterium | reverse complement strand
GGACTTGGGCGCGGTGGAGCGCTTCACGCGCGAGATCGCGCCGCTGGTCCTCAACGGGCCGCCCAGTGTGACCGGCTTCGCGGGCGGGAGGCCCAAGGTGGAAGAGATCGTGGCGTATTGGCCGGCGCTTATCCCTAAGGCCGAGGTGAGGCCTGTGGTCGAGGTGCTGGAAGCGTGAACGGACAACGTATCAGGCCGGCTCAATGAAGCGCCGCCCTGGCAACAGAACAATTCAGTTGCTGCACCTCGCGCATGCGAGGAGCGGCGACAAGGGCGACACGGCGAACGTGGGGCTGATCGCCCTGAAACCGGAGTACTACCCCCTGCTGGTGAAGCACGTGACGGCCTCACGGGTGGCGCGCCATTTTCGCGGCATGATCGAGGGGCCGGTGGAGCGCTTCGCGTTGCCCAACCTCTACGCCTTGAACTTCTTGCTGCACGGCGCGCTGGGCGGCGGCGGCACCATTTCCCTCAAGACCGACGCCCAGGGCAAGGTGTTTTCCACGGCCCTGCTTCGGATGGAGATTCCCGCGCCCCCGGGGTCCCGTGTCGGCTGAGCGCGTCCAGGCCCGCACCGACGGCCCCGTGTTGCACTTGACGCTCAACCGGCCGGACAAGCGCAACGCCATTGACTCGGGCCTGGTGGAGGCGTTGCACGAAGCGCTCACCACCGCGGAGCTGTCGAGCGAGGTGCGGGTGGTCGCCTTGCGCGGGGCCGGTACGGATTTCAGCGCGGGCGCGGACCTGGCGGAGCTGCTGGCCTCCGCCGAGCTGCCGGCAGAAGCCAACGCCGAGAGCGCCGAGCGGTTAGGCCAGGTGTTCGTGCGGATGCGGGAGCTTCCCCTGCCGGTGGTGGCGGTGGTGCACGGGCGGGCCGTCGCCGGAGGCTTCGGCCTGGCCAGCGCCTGCGATATCATCCTGGCGCGGGAGGACGCGTCGTTCGGCTATCCCGAGGTCCAACGAGGCTTCGTGCCCGCCATGGTGATGGCCATGCTGCGGCGGGCCGTGGGCGAGAAGGTCGCCTTCGATCTGGTGACCACCGGGCGGTTGCTCACCGCGCGCGAGGCGCTCGACCTCGGGCTAATCTCGCGGGTGATGCCGGTCGAGCGCTTCGAGACCGACGTGGCGCACGTCTTGAGCGACCTCAGCGCCTTGAGCCCCAGCGCCGTGGCCCTCACCAAACGGCAGCTGTACGCGCTGGACGGCTTGGAGTTTCAGGCCGGCATCAAGCTGGGCGCGCAGGTGAATGCCGTGGCGCGAGGCATGCCGGATTTTCGCGAGGCGGTGGAGCGGTTCTTGAAACGGTAGCCACCGCTTGAGCACGGGCCGCGATATGACGGATCACCGCAGAGGACGCAGAGAATAACGGAGAGAACTCTCTTTACCTTCTCTGGGCCCTCTGCGGTGAAAACCCATGGGACACGGTTTGCCTTGGAGGCCGGCATGGTACGAAGAGATCGACGTCCGCTAAGGATTGCGACAATCGTAGTGATGGGCTTGGTCGCTCAATCGCCGGGCCTCGCGGCTCAAAGCACCGCGGCCGCCGGCGCGCACCCCACGCTGGAGGACCTCTTCAAGGTCAAGGCGCTGGGCGGGGTGCAGATGTCGCCGGATGGCCAGCAGGTCCTGTACACGGCGCGGGTCGCGGACCTCGAGAAGAACCAGGCCAACACGGACATCTGGCTCCTCACCCTGCCCGAGCGGGCCCGGCCCGAAAACATCCAGCTCACCCGGAATCCCAAAGAAGACACGAGCCCCCGATGGCGGCCGGACGGTCGCGCGTTCGCGTTTCTCTCCGTGCGCCCCGAGCCGGACGGCAAAGAAGGCAAGCGGGCCCTCTACCTGATGGAGCCGCGGGGCGGGGAGCCGGAGAAGCTGTTCGAGCACGAGACGGCGATCACCAGCTTCGAATGGTCTCCGGACGGCAGGTGGATCGGGTTCACCGCCCAAGACCCGGAACCCGTCGAGGCCAAAGAGACGAAGGACCAGGGCCGTGACGTGGCCGTGGAGGACGAGCCCGGCGAATACACCCACCTGTGGCTGCTGGACGTGGCGGCCAAGAAGGCGCGGCGCGTGACGTCCGGCGCGGGATACTCGGTGGGCCGGTTCAGCGTGAGCCCGGACGGCAAGGCCATCGGGTTCTCGGCCGCGCCGTCGCCCAACATCACTGACGGATGGCGGAGCGATATCTACCTGGTGGCCACGGATTCGGGTGCCGCGCCGCGCAAGCTCACCGACAACCCCGGCCCCGACGACTCGCCCGTTTTCAGTCCGGACGGGGCGCTCATCTACTACCACGCCATGCAGACCGATCGCTACCGCGTGGGACAGAGCCGGGTCTACCGCATGTCGAAGGACGGAGGGACGCCGGAAGACGTCTCGCCGGACCTCGATGCGGAGCCCTCCGACTATCAGCTCACCCCCGACGGTAAGGGCGCATTCTTCATGGCCACGGTGGGCACCACGCGCGGGCTGTTCTACCTACCACTCGTCTCCCGGAAGGCGGTGCGCCTCTCCGGCAGTCAGGGAGTGGTGAGTCAGGTGAGTTTCTCGAAGGACGGCCGGCGCATGGCGTACGTGCGCGAGAGCATGACCAGGCCTCAAGAACTGTACGCGGCCGACGAGGCGAACCAGCCGGATGAGGACGGGCTCAAGAACTTTACCCCCTTGACGCGGCACAACGCCGATGCCGCGCCGTGGGCCGCAGGCCTGAGCGACGTGATCCGGTGGAAGAGCGTAGACGGCCGTCAGATCGAAGGTATCCTGGTGTATCCGGCCGGCTGGACGCCCGCTCGCGGAGCGGCCCCGCTGGTGGTGAAAATTCACGGAGGTCCATCGGGCGTCTTCGTGCAGAACTTCCAGGCCTCGTCCTTCAATGCGGACGCCCAGCGCTACGCCGCGGATGGGTACGCGGTGCTGCTTCCCAATCCCAGGGGCTCCAGTGGCTACGGCGACGCGACCCAGCAGGCCGTGGTCAGGGACTGGGGCGGGCTGGACTTCCGGGACATCATGACCGGGGTGGACACGCTGATCGCCCGCGGCATCGCCCATCGGGACTCGCTCGGCGTCATGGGGTGGAGCTACGGCGGCTACCTGACCGCGTGGACCATCTCGCAGACCGATCGCTTCAAGGCGGCGGTAGTGGGCGCCGGGATCACCGAGGCCATCGCCATGTGGGCCACGCAGGACATCATCCACGTGTTCGAGGCCTATTTCGGCGGCACCAGCCCCTGGGCGGACGGCGCCTGGGAGGTGTACCAGAAGTCTTCGCCGCTGGCACACATGCGCAACGCCAAGACGCCCACGTTGGTCGTCCATGGCCGGAACGATCTGCGGGTGCCGCCGAATCAGGCGATGCTGCTCTATCGCACGCTCAAGGCGTTGAACGTGCCGACCGAGCTGCTGTGGCTGCCGCGCACCGGCCACGGGCCCAGCGAGCCGGGCCTCCAATACGAAACCGCGAAGGCCCAGAAAGAGTGGATGGACCGATGGATCAGGCGCAAGGGAACCAAGCCGGCCGCTGACGGCACGCAATAAACGGCCCGCGCTACGCGCGAGTTTGGTACCAGCGTTCACGCGGTCGGACGACAATATCGTTCGACCGCGTTTCGGTTCCTATGGGACTCTCATCGCCGACACCCACGGTAGCAAAAGCCGATGAGCTGGTGCGCGCCTGGCGGTGCTGCCAACCGGTGCGGGGAAATCCCTGTGTTATCAGGTGCCCGCCCTCCTGCTGCCTGGCCTCACGCTGGTGGTGTCACCGCTCATCTCCTTGATGCAGGACCAGGTCACGGCGCTGCGCGCGCGGGGCGTCGCGGCAGCCTATCTGAGCAGTACCCAAACGCCCGAAGTTCAGGGCGCCGTGCGGGAGGCGACGCGAGCCGGTCGCTTCCGTCTGCTCTACGTCGCCCCCGAGCGACTCAAGACCGTTCCGCGGATCCTGGGCGATCGCTCCGTGTCGCTCCTCGCGGTGGACGAGGCGCACTGTATCTCGGAGTGGGGCCACGACTTCCGGCCTCACTACCGGCGGCTGGGGCGGCTGCGGGCTGCCCTCGGCGGCCCGCCAACCATTGCGCTCACCGCAACGGCCACACCGGACACCCGCGCGGACATCTGCACGGTACTGGGCCTGCGGCGGCCGGTGTCGGTCCTGACCTCCTTCGACCGGGGCAATCTGTACTTTGCGGTCCGCCGCATGGCAACCGAGCCGGCCCGCTTCACCGAGCTCACCAGGCTGCTCCGCACCGTGTCCCGCGGCAGCGCGATCGTCTATGTGCCTACCAAGAACCGCGCCGACGGCATCGCCAAGGTCCTCCGCTGGCATGGCTTCTCTGCGGCGCCGTACCACGCCGGGCTCCCCGGGCCCGCCCGCCGGGCGCTGCTCAAGCGGTTCCTGGACGCGGAAATCCGGGTGATGGTAGCCACCACCGCCTTCGGCATGGGAATCGACAAGCCCGACGTGCGGCTGGTGGTCCACGTGGGTGTCCCCGCGAGGCCCGAGTCGTACTACCAGGAGGCCGGTCGCGCCGGGCGAGATGGGCAGCCCGCGCGGTGCGTGCTATTGTGGCGGGATCACGACCTGGCGCTGGCTGCGCGGCTGGCGCGGGGGCATCCGTCACCCGGAAGCCCGGCGTCTATCAGCCACGCCCAGGCGGCGCGGCGGGGCCTGGAGACCATGCGGCGCTATGTGACGACGAGGCGATGCCGGCGGGCGGTATTACTGAACTACCTCGGGGAACCGCTGACCACGTGCTCAGGCTGTGATCGCTGTGGATGAAGGGACGTGCACGATGCACGTTGCCCGTCCGTTGTCGTTGATCGAAGCCAGTGAGTAGCTTCTGTACCATGATCGACCCCCCCTATCTCACACACCAACACCACCAGCTCCGCCAACTGGTCCGTGATTTCGCCGAGCGGGAGATCAAACCGGTCGCGCGCCAATTCGACCTTGACGCCGAGTTCCCCTGGGTCAACGTGAAGAAGATGGGCGAGCTCGGGTTCCTCGGAAGCACGTGGCCTGAAGCATTGAGCGGCGCCGGGATGGACTACCTGTCCTACATCGTGCTGATCGAGGAGCTGGCGCGGGTGGACGCGAGCCACGCCATCACCGTCTCGGCGCACACCACGCTCGG
>JACPAP010000132.1 GCA_016180765.1 Gemmatimonadota bacterium | reverse complement strand
ACGGGTCATGACCATCCACGTGGGCCTCGCGGCGGGACGGTGGGAGACCCTCACCCTCGCCGAGCAGCTTGCCAATGTGGGGAGCGAGGTGGACCGCGCGATCCGAGCGTGGGAGGCGGAGCGAACTGATCGGTTTGAGCGGGCGCTGGAACGGGCGCTCGAGCTCTTCGACCTGACGGTCCGGGACGAGCGCTGGCGGGGGCATCGCCGGCGGGAGATCCTCCGCGCGCGGGAGGAGTTCTGCCGGCTGTTCTTCGACGACGATCCTCCGGAAGGATCGGCTCGCCGGCTCAGCCGATATTTCCTTCAGTTCGGCGTCCTGGCCCGCCGGCGAGGGTCGGGAACTGCGGATCCAGCGCCTGCGTGCGGGTGAGCCGCAGGGCGGTTCATGCTCGCTTGCCCGTCGATCCGTTGGCCCACGACCCCAACGCGAGGCCAGATCCCTTGCCACGTACCACACGCCGTCGCCGTACCCCGCGCATCGCCCAGCTGCGCGTCACGCTTCTCGGAATCGAGCCGCCCATCTGGCGCCGGTTGCTCGTGCCCTACGACATCCCGCTGGCCACGCTCCACCGTGCGCTGCTCACCTGCATGGGGTGGCAGGGGTACCATCTTCACGCCTTCGAAGTCGGCAAGATCAGGTATGGCGAGCCGGACGATGAGTTCCCCGACGGCACGGTCGCGTACGACAGCGTGACCCTGCGCGACATCGCGCCCGCGCCCGGGGCCAGGTTCGCCTACCAGTACGATTTCGGCGACGACTGGCAGCACGAGGTCGTGCTCGAGAACACGCTGCGGCTCAACCGGTCGGCCCGGGTGCCGTACTGCCTCGACGGTGCGCGGGCGTGTCCGCCCGAAGATGTTGGCGGCGTGGGCGGCTTCGAGGACTTCCTGGCCGCTCTGGCCAATCCCGGGCATCCGGAGCATCAGGAGTACGTGACCTGGGTAGGCGAGGAGTATGATCCCGAGGCCTTTCACCCGCGGTGCGTCAACCTGGAGCTTTTCCGTATCACCGCGACGGATGAGCGGTTCTGGGGGTTGTTGCCGAAATAGCTGGCGCGGCGCAACACAGCTAACAGCGTTGTGTCGGCGTTCCCTTCCTGCGTGGAGGTCGCCCACGCCTTCCATAATTTGCCAGGTGAATTATCTTAATTTAGCATGTCGAAATCCAAACGCTCTGCGGTTCGCGAGCCGATCCAGGTCTACCTCACGGGAGCCGAGCGCGCTCGCCTCGACCGACTGGCGCGCGAGCTCGGCGTGTCCCGTGCCGAGGTCCTCCGAAGGGGACTCGACACGTTGGCCGGAAGCGGCCGGGCCCAGGACTACGATCCGCTCGACGACCTGGTGGGCGCATTCGACGCCCCGGGTGCGCCGAGAGACCTGGCCGAAGAGCATGACCGGTACCTGGCTGAAGATGTGGAAGCGGAATGGCACCGGCCCAAGCGCAAGCGCTCTTCGTAGACACGTCGGCCTGGGTCGCGCTGCTGCACCGTGCCGACCAGGCACACCGCCCTGCCACCGCCGCGTGGCCGGGCATCCGGGACGGACGCCGCCAGCTGGTGACCACCAACCTCGTGTTGGCGGAGACGCATGCCCTGCTGACTCGCCGCCTGGGGGCGAATGCGGCGCTGGCCTTCTGGGATCGCCTGACGTTCCGCGCCCGGCAGCGCATTGTCTGGGCGGATGCCGAACTCACGCAGGCGGCGGTGGAAGCCTGGCTGCGCAAACGCCTTAACCGTGGCTTCAGTCTCGCAGACGCGGTGAGCTTCGAGGTGATGCGCCGGGAGGATATCACCGAGGCGTTCGCATTCGATCGCGATTTCGAGCGGGCCGGGTTCGCTCTTCTGTCAGCTTGAGCTCCGGATCCGCGCGGGGACGTTGCCTGCACCCCCTGCAGGCTATCATCTTTGGGCGCGGGAGGGCTAGACCTAACTGGTAAGGCAGCGGTCTTGAAAACCGCTGGGCGCAAGCCCTTGGGGGTTCGAGTCCCTCGCCCTCCGTTCCACTAACCCGCAGTGCGTTCCCCTCAGGCAGGTGGAGGCGTACCGAGGCCTCTCAGGCTGCCTCGCCCACAGCGAAAGCAGCATGATTCGGGCTCCCGCCTGCGACCACTTGCGAAGAGGTGCCACCCTTGCCGGGCCTCGCCGGCTGTATTACTCGTTGTAGTACACAGCAGCGGAGCACGGGCCATGCCGACCAGCGTTCGATTGGACAAGCAGGCGCAAGCGCGTCTCGAACGGCTGGCGCGAATCACCGGACGCACCAAGTCGGACCTGATGCGTGAGGCGATCGCTCGGTTGGACGAGACGCTCAACGGCGACGCGGCTCCGACGCTCTATGAGCAGTGGCATGAGGTGATCGGCATCGTGAATCTAGGCCCTGGCGATCGCGCCCGACGGGCCGAGGAGCTGCTGCGCCAGGGTCTGGGACGCAAGAAGCGGGCATGAAGCGGCTGCTGGTTGACACCGGGCCGCTGGTTGCCATCCTCGACGCGGGGGACGCCTCGCACGCCCGCTGCACCGAATTCATGACGCGTGAGCGCAGTCGTCTCGTGACGACCTGGCCGGTCGTGGCGGAGGCCATGTATCTGCTGGGGACTCTGGCCGGGCAGATTGCACTCCTAGCCCGGATCGAATCCGGGGCCCTGGAAATCGCGGACATCCTGGACCGGGTGGGCCGAATGACCTCACTGATGACCAAATACCAGGACGTTCCGATGGACTTCGCGGACGCAAGCCAGGTGGCCGTAGCGGAGCGGGAGGGCGTGGACACCATCTTCACGTTGGATGACGACTTCCGGGTGTACCGCCTCGGGGGGCGCCGCGCGTTTCACGTGGTACCGTGAGGATAGCCCTGCGGCGCGAGCAACAGATCCAGGGCATCAGGGCACTCACCGCGCTCGGACCGGTTGACCCCAGGCGGATTGATTGACGGCTGGTTCCGCCGATCAGCCGACCCTCCCGCCTCTCTACGTCGCTGACACCAATGTGTACGTCAGGGCGACGAATGATTCCGCGTTCCGCGAGCACTTCGAGGCCTTTGTGCGGGAACTGGGCCCGCTCACCGTCAGCTCGGTGGTGGTGGCCGAGGTAGCCATCGGCATCGCCGATCCCGCCCGACACGACGCCGCGGTCAGGGCGATGACCGCGGGCACGACGCTGGTTGCGCCAACGGCCGATGACTGGGTTGGAGCCGGATCGGCGATGGCGCGCCTCGGCGACGACGCCGCCACCAAGACCCGCTCCTTCTGGAACGATGCTCTGCTGGCCGCGCAGTGCGCACGGCTCGGTGCCACGCTGGTGACGGCCCACCGCTCGGACTTCAAGCGGCTCGCGCGCCATCTTCCCGTGCGAACCGTGCCGCCATTCCCCTTCCCACCGCCCGCCTGAGGGACCAGCGGCGTTGCGGGAAGGGAGTCGGGCCGGCCCCAAGCATGGCCTTTGTCTGCGCCAGTTGATGTATATATTGTATATACGTTGCCCGAGTGGGGATGAGGCCCATGAACAAGAACGAGGACAGGGCCGCCCTCTTCACGACCGGAGGCAGCCAAGCCGTGCGGCTGCCGAAAGAGTACCGGTTCGAGGGGTCGGCGGTGCGAATTCGGCGAGCCGGCCGGGCCGTCGTGCTGGAGCCCCTGGAGAAAACCGCTTGGCCGGAGGGCTATTGGGAGCGACTGGACGCCCTCGGGCCGCTCCCCGACGATTTCACCGCACCGGAGCCTCTCCCTCCGACACCGCATCGTGACGCGGTCCTGCGGGGCCTGCCCGGAAAGCGGCGCCGCCCCAAAAAGCACCGGTAGCCCGTGCGCTACCTGCTCGACACCGACACCTGCATCGAAATCCTCCGTCGGCGGGAACCTGTGGCGTCACGTGCCCGGGCGCAGTCCCCGGAGGACGTGGCCGTGTCCGCGATGACTGAAGCGGAGCTGCGGTTCGGGGCGCTGCGCAGTGGCGACCCGAAGCGCAGTATCGCCAGCGTGGATGCGTTCCTCTCGGCTCCGGTGGAAATCATCCCGTTCGACTGCGATGCGGCGGCCTACCATGCAGCGGTTCGCCTCGCGCTCTTAGCGCAACCGATCGGCGAAAGAGACCTGGTGATTGCGGCCACGGCCAGAGCGCGCGACTTGACGCTGGTGACTCGGAACCGGCGCCACTTCGAGCGGGTGCCGGATCTCTCCGTGGAAGATTAGACTGCGGACTCCGCCGGTTGACCGGCGGAGGGGACCACCCGTTCGCCGATGAGGGAGCACCGAAGAGGAGGTGCGCGACATCCTGCGCAACGCCGTGAGCGCAGGGGGCGCTCCCCGGCCAGCGCTCGGCACCCGCCTCAAGTCGCGCTTCGAGCGCCTGGGGCTCACCGCGGATATCCCCGAGCTCCGCGGTCACCCCGCAACCCCAGCGGGCTTCCGCCGGTGATCCTGCTCGATACCAATGTCCTCTCGGCACTGATGCGCCGCGAGGGCGACCCGGCGGTGGTCACCTGGCTCGACGATCAGCCTGCCGAGTCCGTCTGGACAACCGCGATCACCGTGTTCGAGATTGGCTTCGTCCTCGAGATCCTCGCACGCGCCCGCCGGCGGCGCCGTCTGGAAGACGCCTTCGCCAAAGCGCTGGAAGAAGACTTCGAGGGCCGCGTGCTACCGTTCGATCAGATGGCAGCGCACGCGGCAGCGGCGATCGCCGCCAAGCAGCGCGGGGCGGGACGACCGGTCGAGATCCGCGACGTCCAGATCGCCCGGTATCGCTGCCGCACGCAAGGCGGCGCTGGCCACCCGGAATACGCGGCACTTCGCGGACTTTGGGATCCCGCTCGTCGATCCCTGGACGGTCTCGCCCCGCTAGCCGCTCGTTCCGGCCTTCCTTGGTCCGGCTTGCAGTACTTCGATGATCTCCGGCGCCTCCGAGTTCAGCACCCGTCCCGTCACCGCGCCTCATTGCATTCGCGGTGCGCCCCGGCGCCTCTTCCTACCGATGGCCACGACCGCGGAGCTGTTTCGCTGAGCTCCATGGATGGGCAACGTCTGGACATATCGGCTGCGTCATAACCGCAAACGAACGCAAAGAAGTACCAAACTACCCGATCGAGGCCCACCACGTCACGCGGCAGGAGCGGCCCGCGCACCGGCGAGAGATGCCCCGAACTCTCGCTACTTGCGCAAGCGCTCCTCCAGATAGCGGCCCACGATCTCCCGCGCTCCCAGGCCCACGGCCAGCGCCGCCGCCAGGCAGACCGCGCCAAAGAGGAGGAGGAACGCGTTCGCCACAATGTCCTGGCCAATCCGGAGCTGGTTGAGCGCGATGGCGAACGTGAAGATGATGAGCGCGTACCGTGCCAGGCTGGCTACCAGCCCGGCTTCCTCGATCCCCGCATTGGCCGCAGCCGTGCGCACCAGGCCCGCCACGAAGCTCGCGGCGTACATCCCCACGATGACGACAATGACTGCCACGATGATGTTGGGGATGTACAGCAGGATCTGGTTCAAGAGCTGCGAGGCCATCTCCAGGCGCAGCGCATTGACCGCCGTGAGCAACACCACGAGCATCACCAGCCAGTAGACCAGGACCGCAACAAGGTCGGTGGAAGGCCGAGTGATACCGCCCTTCCTGAGGAAGCTCTCTATGCCCGCCTTGTCGGCGATGTCGGGGAGTCGCGCCAGCCTCAGGCCCCGGCCCACGGCAGCCCGGAGCACGCGGGCGACCACCCATCCGACCAGCAAGATGACGATCGCCGCGAGGATATTGGGCAGGAAGTTACCGACCCCGCGGAGGAAGTCGCCGACGGATTCGCGGATGACGTCTTGCATGGTGACCTCCGGAAGTGATGTCCCTGCTCAATAAACCTCCTCGAACCACCTACCGCCAGTATCCACAGTCAGAAGCCCAGGCTGAGTTCCGGCTTCACCGCCCTGCGGGTGATCGTGTGGTCCCGGAGCTGCGTCAGCGGTTCGGGACGCCGGAGCCCGAGCCAGTGCCAGTGGAGCGGGTATTCGGCCCGGAGGTCCCTCGCTAGCGCAGGCGCGCCGGCCCGAGGTAGGTTAGCCCTCCCATGCCGTACTGCCCCGAGTGCTCGGCGTCCGTCCCGCAGGGCGTGGAAACCTGTCCCATCTGCGGGGCCGCGCTGGTGGACACCCCAACCACGGGGGACGACTACCCGGCCCAGCCCGAGCTCGACGTCAAGGCCCTCGAGAAGCAGCTCTCCACCGCGCTGGCGCCTCGCTACGAGCTGCTGAAGCTCCTTGGTGCCGGCGGCATGGGCGCGGTGTTCCTCGCCCGCGAAGCCGCCCTCAAGCGCCTGGTGGCGGTGAAGGTCCTGGCGCCCGCTCTCGCCGCCTACCAACCCGCCCGGGTCCGGTTTCAGCGGGAAGCCCGCGCCGCCGCGGCGCTCTCTCACCCCAACGTGGTCCGCGTGTACGCGGTGGGCGAAACCCGCGGCAAGCTCCCGTATATCATCATGCAGTACGTCGAGGGGCTCGCGCTCCACGACTGGCTGCTCCAGCGAGGGCGCGTGCCCGAACGTGACGCGCGGCGGATCATCGGCGAAGTGGCCGCGGCCCTGGCGGCCGCCCACGCCCGCGACCTGGTCCATCGCGACGTGAAGCCCGCCAACGTGCTGATCGAAACGGAAACGGGCCGGGCGTTCGTGGCGGATTTCGGCGTGAGCGCGGCGCTGTCCCCGGCGGGGAGACAGGAAACCAAGCTCACGTCCACCGGCATGATCATCGGGACGCCGCCTTACATGAGCCCCGAGCAGGCGGCGGGAGACGCGGTGACGCCCAAGAGCGACGTCTACTCGCTGGGCATCCTGGCGTACGAGCTGCTCGCGGGGACGCTGCCGTTCGCGGCGAATACCGCGGCGGGATGGGCGGCGGCCCATCTTCGCGACACGCCCGAGTCCGTCGCCACCAAGCGGTCCGAGCTGACGCCGCAGCTGGTGCGCCTCGTGGCGCGGTGCCTCGCCAAGCCTACGGACGATCGTCCCTCCGCGGCCGAGGTGGCCCGCGCCCTGTTGCCGTCGCTGGAAACCGAAATCCGCTGGCCGCCCCCGGGCCTGGGAGCCCTCTTCGGCCGCGGGGCTGGGTTCACCCGCGAGCTGTTGATCACCGCCGGCGCCGGCGTGCTGGTGCTGCTGGCGCTGGCGTTCACGCCCCACGTCCTCGAGGTCCACGACCACTGGCTGTCGCGCTTCACGCTGGACCCGGCCGCCGGGGCCGGACTGGCCCAGGCGCGCCCGTCGCCGGACTCGAGCCAGGTGTCGTTCTTCGTCTGGCAAACCGCGCTGATCCTGGGGTCGGCGGTGTTCCTCCTGGGAGTGTTCTACCTGGCCGCGGTGGTGTACTGGCTGCGCCGCGCGCTCCGGTATCGGGCGCTCGGGTGGAGCTGGCTCACCTTGTTCGACGTCGCGGCGGACGCCGACGGCCGGAGCGGCATGCTCCTGGCCGGGGGAGGCGAATTCGGTTTTCTGGACCAACCCGAGCGCGGGCGCATTCTCCGGGCGCGCCGCCTCCGGGTCGCCTGGCTGCTGGCGGCCGCCCTCTGGCTGTTCACCGTCCTCGGCATTTGGATTGGGTCCGCCGTGCTGGGGCTGTTCACCCCGGAGGCTGCCGCACCGCTGGCAGGCACCGCGCGTCTAACGATCGCGCTCGTTCCCCTGGTGGGGCTCTTGGGTCTGGCCGACCTCGCCGCACGCACCGAGCGGCGATGGCTCGGCCCGGTGTCGCCCCGCGGCCCGGCGGCGGTCACGCGGGTCGAGGTCGAGGAGTGGTACCGCACCGTCCCGGGGTCGCTCGCCGGCCAGCCGGATCCGCGGACCTACGCCCGCGGCCGGCGGCTCCATCGCGCCGCGGTGGCGGCGGCCATCGTCACCGCGCTGGTGATCGCGGTGGGCCTTGGCGAGGTGGTTCTTGCTTCCATCGCGGCCGCGCGATTCGTTCAGTGGATCGCGCCGCGCGCCGCCGAACTGAACGCTGCCGTGCGACGGCTGTCGACGGCCGACCCGTATACCGAGACCCGCCGGCTGTTGGCGCCTTACCTGCCGGCCCAAGCCCTGCTCCCAGACACGACCGTCCGACGGGTGATCAGGCAGTTGTTCGATCGCGACTCCCTGCAGCCCCCCCCGCCCGCCCCATCGGTGGCCCCCCCCGTGCCCGGGATCGGCTCCCGCGAGGAGGTCCTGCACCAAGCCGTGCGGCGCGCCTACGATCGCGCTTTGCCTCTGGAGGTCGTGAGGGTTCTCGATTCCGTAGCCGTCCATCCCCGCGTCGAGGCCTTTCAGGCCCTGGCGCGCGCGTCCTCGGTGGACCTGGTCGCAGCGCTCCAGGACGGCCCGATCACCGAGCTCACGCAACGCGGAGGGCCCAGCGCCCTCACGCTGCTTCAGACCGCGCGCCTGAACACCCTCGGGGCGATTGCCGAGATCCAGCGCGGCGACACGGCGGGCGCGGCGCAGCGTCTCGGTGAGGGTGCGGCGGTGGCGCAGCACCTGTTCCGGTCGCCGCTGCACGCCCGGTTCGCCTACGACCTGCTCCGCTGGGACGTGCTGTCGCCGCTCGCCTCGCTGCTGGACGCCGAAGGGCGGACCAACGAAGCCCTCGCGCTCCGGGCCGCACGGGACGCGCTGGTATCTGCCCGGACGGCCCTGCCCCGAACCGGCATCGTGGGGCTCGCCGCCGAGGCGCCTGAGATGCCGCTCTTCGCGCGCGTCGTGCTGCGCTCGCCCCTGCCCGAGGGGGAACGGCTTGACCTCCTCACCGCCGGCTGGGCTGGTCTGTGCGCCAACCCGGCGGAGATCATGCTGGGTCCCGGCCGAGCCCGAACCGAGCGTCTGAGGGCCATCGCGGACTCCATGCGGTCACCTCATGCAGCCGACTTACTGGCGCTGGCTCGGCGCCCCTGGGTTCGGCCGCTGAGTTGGTCTCCCCCGTCCGAGAGGGCACTCGGGAGGTTCCTGGACCGTGGGCCGGTTGGCGTGATGGCGAGGATCCTCGCGTGCACCTGGGAGGACCGGGTGGCGCGCTGAGCGAGGGCGACGCGAGTCGGATGCGTGGGGTGCCGCAACTAGTTAGCATTAGGCGCCAGGGACGGACGTTATCTGTTCTCAGTGGTCCGTTCTCCGCAGAGACGGGGCCGAGCCACGTCGCCCCGGATGACGGACAACCGACGACTGTTCGTTGGGAGAGGTGGCCGAGTGGCTGAAGGCGGCGGTTTGCTAAACCGTTATAGGGCCGAAAAGCCTTATCGGGGGTTCGAATCCCCCCCTCTCCGTGCCAGAAGCTGGGCGGATAGACGGATAGGCGGATAGAGCCCCACGCCGGTCCCTCATCCGTCTATCCGACTATCCGCCCATCCGACCCCGCAGCGACCGCGATCTTAGGACATGACCTCCACCGCCCCTCGCCTGCGCTTCGCCCCCTCCCCCACCGGCTACCTCCACGTCGGCGGGGCTCGGACCGCGCTGTTCAACTGGCTCTACGCGCGGAAGACCGGCGGGACGTTCCTGCTCCGCATCGAGGACACCGACAAGCAGCGCTCCACCGAGGAGCACACGCGCGTCATCCTGGACGGGCTCACCTGGCTGGGGCTCGACTGGGACGAGGACGTGGTGTTTCAGGGCGCCCGAGTGGAGCGGCACCGAGCCATGGCGGACCGGTTGCTCAAAGATGGGGCGGCGTACGAGGAAGAAGGCGCCATCCGCTTCCGGATGCCCTCCGGGGAGATCGCCTTCGACGACGCGGTGTACGGGCACATCGCCTTCAAGGGCGAAGACATCCGGGACTGGATCATCCTGCGCTCGGACCGGACGCCCACCTACAACTTCTCGGTCGTGGTGGACGACATCGACATGCGCATCACCCACGTCATGCGCGGCGACGATCACATCTCCAACACGCCCAAGCAGGTCGCCGTCTATCGAGCCCTGGGGGCCTCGCTCCCGGTGTTCGCCCACGTACCCATGATCCACGGGAAGGACGGCAAGAAGCTGTCCAAGCGGCACGGCGCCACCGCGGTGGGGGACTACCAGCAGCTGGGCATCCTTCCCGCCGCGATGCGGAACTTCCTCGCGCTCCTGGGCTGGAGCCCGGGCGGCGACCGCGAGCTGTTCTTCGACCTGCGCGAGCTGATCGACGCCTTCTCGATCGAAGGCATTCAGAAAAAGAGCGCGATCTTCGACACCACCAAGCTTGAATGGATGAACGGCCAGCACCTGACCCGCACGCCCGGCGCCGAGCTGCTGCCGATCATCGAGCCACTGCTCGCGGCGCAGGGCCTCAACGTCGCCGAGGACCGCGAGCGTCTGGCCCGGGTCACCGACGTCGTCAAGGAGCGATCGCGGACCACGCTCGACGTGGCCCGCCAGATCATGGTGCGGCTGCGGGGTGATCCGGTGTCGTTCGATGACAAGGCGCGCCAGATGGTCCAGAAGCATGGCGATGGCTTCAAGCACGCGTTGCGCTCCGCCATTGAGCGGCTCGGCGCGCTCCCGGACGAGGCCTGGCAGCCGGAGCGGCTGGAGAGCGAGCTCCGCAGCCTGGCCGAAACCATGGGCTTCGCCGCCGGCAGGGTGTTTCAGCCCATTCGCATCGCGCTCACGGGCTCGACCGTGTCCGAGCCGGTGAACCTGTTGCTGACGGTGGTGGGGAAAGCCGAGAGCCTGAGGCGCCTGCGAGCGGCCGAGCAGAGCGGGAGCAGCGTGAGGTAAGAAGCGAGGCCGGCATCTTGTTCTCTTGGCATTTTGCGCATACCTTTGGGCAAAATGGGACAACCCCCGCTGTATCGGCTATTGCCGCCATCGCTCCGAGGGCGACAGGTGCGGGAACCGGGGCCGGCCGTCGCGGACGCCGTGCGACGGGGGTTTCCCACCTCGCTGGTGGACCGCCTGGTCCGGGCCGGCGTGGTGACTACCGCCGAGATCGAGCGCTTGGTCCTGCCACGGAGGACCCTGACGCACCGCCGCGAGCGCGGCCAAACGCTCTCGGCGGCGGAGTCCGACCGGCTCGCCCGCGTGCTCCGTATCCTGGCCCTCGCCGAGGAAACGTTCCAGAACGCCGACAAAGCGCATCGCTGGCTGCGGACCGAGAACCGGGACCTCCAGGGGCGGGCGCCGCTCGATTTACTGGACACCGATGGGGGAGCACACGCGGTGGAGGCAGTGCTGGGCCGCATCAGCTACGGCGTCTACGGCTGAGATTACCGGTGCGGGCCTGGCGGCTGGTCCGCCGGCCCCACACCGCGCTCGACGGTGAGGGGGCCCGCCGCTACGGCGGCCGGTGGAATTCCCCCGGAGTGGCCGTGGTGTACGCGTCGCACACGCTCTCGCTCGCCGTCCTGGAGTACCTCGCCCGCACGGAGTCTGACTTGCTTCCCGACGACCTGGTGCAGCTCGAGATCGAGGTGCCCGACGCACTATCCCGCGTGACGGTTGACCTCACCGCCCTCCCGCGACATTGGAGGACCGATCAGGCCATCACCCGCGCGCTGGGAGACGCCTGGGCTACGGGCGGCGAGACGCCCCTTCTGGTGGTGCCGTCCGTTCTGGTTCCTCACGAGCAGAACCTCTTGATCAACCCGCGACATCCCCAATCGCAGGTCGTGGGTCCGGTGAGCCGCGCGCCTTTCAGGCTTGATGAACGGATCGTAGGGCGACGGCGGCGATAGGACTTCTCACGGAATCACCGTATCGCGGGCGGCCTTCTTCTTCAGCTCCCGCTCCTGATCCTTTCTCTTCCTGAGCTCGTTCACGTACCGCTTGAACTCCGCCGCCGTTTCCGCCCGCTGGGCCGCCTGCATGATGTCCTCGCGGTAGCGCATCAGGTCCATGGCCGCGCGCGATTGGTCGATGTTCCCCTGCGGGAACGGGAGCAGGGCCAGCAGCGCCGCCGGGAGCTTGAGCCCGCCCAGGTAGATCCACTTGCCGTCGATCCCCCAGGTCCGGCCGGCGATCTCGGTGGTCCAACTCGGAGTCGAGGGCGGAGCGAACGAGTCGGGGGGCATGGTGTCGAGAAAGGCGCGAAGCCGCGCCGTCACCGTGCTGTCCAGCTGGGCCACCGTCGGCGGACCTTCCGCGCCTCGAGCCGGCGCGGCGGGTAGCGGGCGCCCCAGCTGCAGCACATCAATCGGCGGCACCCACAGGCGCCCGTCGCCGTAGCCCGGCCGGAGGAGGCGTCGGGTCGTCGTCCTGGGCGCGACGACCACGAGCGGGCCCGCGCTGTCGGGCCGGGGAACCCGCACCGCGGGCTGGACGGCTTCTCGCACGCTCGGCCGCGTGACCGGCTGCGGCTCAGGCAGCACCTGCGCGCCCAAGCCCGTCGTCGGCCTGGTACGGGGCACGGCTGCTGGCCGACCGGCAGGAGCCGGAACCAGGTACGGCGTGACCCGGTTCTCGGGCGTCCCTACTTCCCACGGAATGAGCAACACCCGGGGCGAACGCGGGGGCTCCGTGGCGATCGCGAGCAGCAACAAAATGACGGCGAGGTGCGCCACCACGCTGAACCCCGCCCCCGCCGCCCAGCGTCGCACCCGGACACCGCGGTCTTCCGGCGCCCGCTGCCGCCCAAACAGGCTCACCATCCCCCTCACCACAACGCCCCCTCCCCGAAGTGAGAGGTAAGACGTGAGGCGTGAGGAGTACGTCTCACTTCTCACACCTCACTGCTCACGGCTTCGGCGTGCCCGCGGAAGAAGGCCTTGACTGCAGATCGCACGGTCGCCCAGGGAGCAATCACCCGCTGGGCGGGCGGTAGCGAGGCCTGCAGCGCCGCGCCGTAGCGACGGCTCACGACCCGATGATCCATCAGCACCACCACGCCCACATCGCTCCTCGAGCGAATCAAGCGGCCAAACCCCTGCTTCAATTTGAGGGCGGCGCGCGGGACCAGGTAGTGCATGAAGCCGTCGAGCCCCTGCTCCGCCAGACGCTCCAGCCGCGCCGCCGTTAAGGGCTCGTTGGGCGCCTTGAAGGGCAGCTTGGCCAGCAGCAGGACTCGGAGCGCCGGGCCCGGCACGTCCACACCCTCCCAGAAGCTGTCGGTACCCAGCAGGATGGCCGAGCCCGCCTCCCGGAAACGGCGGAGCAACTGGTCCCGCTGCCCCTCCCCTTGTACCAGCAGCGGCCAGCGATGTGCCACGGCGTGGCGCACCCGGTCCGCCGTCCGCCGCAGCGCCGCATGGCTGGTGAACAGCACGAACATCCCGCCTTCGGACGCGTGCGCCAGCTGGACGATCGCCTGGGCCACGGCTTGGTCGTGTCCGGCCTCGTCGCTCCGGGGGTCGGGCACGTCCGTCGGCACACCGAACAGACACTGGGCGGCGAAGTCGAACGGCGAAGGCAGCACCACCTGGTACTTGAGACGGGTGAATTCATCGCCCAATCCCAGCCGCTCGGTGAGAAAGGAGAAATCATCGCCTACCGCCAGCGTGGCGCTGGTCAGGACGATGGTCTCGACCCGGTCAAACAGCGTCTCCCGCAGCACGCCCGCGAGTTCCAGCGGCACCGACGCGAGCGCCACGGCGAAGGGCGCGCGTCCCACCGGCCGCCCGCCCCATTCCGTCCCGGAACGGGGCCCGCCCCGCCGCTCGATCCAGCGAACCGCGGGAAGACCCGGCTGGGGCCGTAGCGTGAGCAACATGCCATCCAACACCGCCTGAAGGCGCCGGACCACGCCGCGCAGCTCCTGAACCCGCTGGGCCCGGTGGTCGCGGTCGTGGTCCACCTCCAGCCGGTCGGCGATGGTCTCGACGCCGTCCCGCAGCCGGCCCAGGCTGGCTACGAGATTGTCGAGGGCGACCTCCAGCCCTTGCTCCCAGAGGGGATCGGCGGCGAACCCGTCGCTCAGACGGAACACGCTTTCGCCGCTCGCCGCCAGCCGCTCCGCCAGGAGGCGAAACACCTCGTCCGCGCTGGCCTTGGCCTGGGCCACCTCCGGGAGCAACCCCTGGCGCAACAGGTCGGTGGACGCCGCGGCCAGGGGACCTTCTGACGCCGCCAGCTCACCCAACAGCGCTGGAATCAGACCGCGTCCGTTCCGTTCCAGCCGGCCCAACAGACGCGTCACGCCGCGCGCGCTCACCGCAGCCCCCAGGTGTTCCGCGGCGGCGTCCTCCAGATGGTGCGCCTCGTCCACGATCAAACGCCGGTAAGGCGGCAGGACCGCGGCCTCCTGCCAGTTCTCCTGCGCGCGACGCACGGCGAGATCGGAGGCGAGCAAGTGGTGGTTCACCACCACGAGGTCCGCCTCCGCCGCCCGCCGGCGCGCGGCGAAGACGAAACACCGGTCGAAGTGCGGGCAGTCGAGCCGAGTGCAGAGGTCGGCCTCGGCGCTGATCTCGTCCCACACGTCGTCCGACGGCTGGTCCGTGAGATCCGCCAGGGAGCCGTCCGTGGTGCGCCGCGCCCACGCCGCCAGCGCGTCCAGTTCCTCCTGGCGCTCCGGCTCCAGCAGGGACGCCTGCCCGCTCTGCGCCAACTCCAGCCGCGCCAGGCAGAGGTAATTGCGCCAGCCCTTGAGCAGCGCGTAGGTGAGCGGCTCATCGTCGTCGCCCAGCGCGCGGGCCAGCAGCGGCAAGTCCTTCCCCACCAGCTGCTCCTGCAGGTTGATCGTGTTGGTGGATACGATGGTGCGCTCGCGGTTGGCCCGGGCCCAGGCGATCGCCGGCACCAGGTAGGCGAACGACTTCCCCACGCCGGTGCCGGCCTCGAGCAGCGAGACGCCGCCTTGGTTGAAGGTGTCCGCTACGTAGGCGGCCATGTCGCGTTGGCTGGGCCGGTCCTCGAACGCCCCGAGGACCCGCGAGATCAGCCCGCCGGGCCCCAGCGCCCGCGCGGTCTCCACCGGGTCGATGCCCTGATAGGCCGGCGCGCGGGGTACTTCGACCACCACGTACATCTCGGTCGCCGGGTTGTTCACGATCCCGAAGCCGATGCCCGCGTCGTGGAGACGCGCGGCGACCGCGAGGTCCGCCGGGGAGGGCTCGAGCACGCCGCTCGGATGGTTGTGCAGCACCATCTGTCCCCGCGCCGCCACGCCGGGCAGGGCCAGGACCGCGCTGACCGTGCCCCGCGCCACCGGCACCGCGGTGATCACTACGCCGTCGCCGTCCAGGTCCGCCACGAACGACACCTCTCGACCGCCGGCCGCACGGATCTCCGCGGCGAGACGGGATTGGGCACCGGGACCGAGGCGGCTCACGTCTTCAGTTCACGCTTCTTGGCCGCCGGGAACAGGACGTTGTTCAGGACCAGGCGATAGCCCGGCGAGTTAGCGTGCAGGGACAGGTCCGTAGGTGGGTCGCCGATCTGGTGCTGGGGATCCTCCGGATCGTGCCCACCCAGGTAGGTCCACGTGCCCTTCTGGAATTCGCCGTGGATGTACTTGACCCAGGGCGCGCCGGGCTCGTCGGCCAGCACCGTGACGTCCGGCTTGAGCCGCTCGCGCTGGAATGAGGTCGTCAAACCGTAGAAATCCGGAATGACCTGCCGGTGGCATTGCACCAGCATGGTCGGCACGGGGTCGATCTTGGCGCTGAAGTTGAACAGCGTGAACGCGCCCAGCGGCTGGCGCCTGGGCGGGTTGTTGACCTGGTGGCCGTCAACGTCCGAGAAGCTCGCGATGGCGGACGATTGCTCCAGCTTGACGTCGCGGAACGCGAACGACCGGCTCCAGTCCAGCTTGGCCGAGGCCTCGGGATCCATCGGGGTGCCGTCGGCATAGGGGGCCGCCACGTCCATCCCCTCGGCGGCCAGCGCGATCTCGATGGTCTCGGTCGCGGTGCACATCGCGAACAGGAAGCCACCGTCCTGCACGAACCGGCGAATCTCGCGCGCCACGGCCTTCTTCAAGGCCGGCACATTGGGCAGGCCGAGCCGGCGCGCGGTCTCCTGATTGCGCTCCACCATCTCCGACAGCCAGAACGCGCCGCTGTAGGCGAGGTAGAACTTGGAGTATTGTCCGGTGAAATCCTCGTGGTGCAGGTGCAGCCACTCGAAGTCCTTGAGCCGCCCGCCCAGGACCTCGAGATCCCAGATCTTCTGGTACTCGATGCCGGCGTACTCCAGGGACATGGTCACCGCATCGTCCCACGGCGCCGCGTTGGGCGGGACGTAGACGGCGACCTTGGGGGCCTTCTCCAGCGGCACCGCGTCCATGTTGTTTGCCTGGATCTCGCCGCGCACCGCCACCACGTCTCCGTCCGACGCGGGCTCAACGGTGACACCCGTGAGCGCGGCGTCACGCTCCGTCGCGGTATCGGCGGGGAGGAGAAAGCTTCCTCCCCGGTAGTTGAGCAACCACTCCGCGCGACCGCCGCGCTGGAGGGCGCGGTAGGTGACGCCGTAGGCCTTGAGGTGGTTGGACTGGGCGTCGTCCATGGGGACGAGGAGAGCGGCAGCAGCGGCAGAGGCGGAAGGAGCGGCAGGGGCGGAAGGCAGGACGCCCCGCACTGCCGCCGCGGCCGCCTCTACCGCACCTGCCGCTTCTGCCGCTCCTGCCGCCACTGCCGCCCTAAGGAACTCTCGCCGTATCACTCCGGCACCACTCCCCGCAACCGATCCCTCAGGCGCCGTGCCTGCGGCACCATAGCGCTTTGCGGATGCGCCAGGATCAAGTGCTCCAACTGGCGGATGGCGACCTCGGTGCGCCCGGTCTCCGCCTGCACCCTCGCCAGCGCGAGCTCTGCGGCCGGGGCAGCGGGCCCCACGGAGTCCGTCGCCAACGCCCGGCTGAGGAGATCCTCGGCGGCCTGGTAGTCGCGCCGCGCGAGCGCCTGTTCCCCCGCAAACGCCAGCACGTCCGCCCGGCCCCCGGAGGGGGAGAGCTTCCGCGCCGCCTGCTCGAGGTCCACCAGCGCCTGGACCGAATCGCCGCGCGCCAGCGCTAACACCGCCCGACCGAATTCCGGTAAGCGGTCCGCAGCGATGCGCTCCACCAGCACCAGCATACCCATCCGTCGCGTCGCTTCCTCCCGCGAGCCGGTGTAGGGACCCGCGGCGCGGAGCTGCTCGCGCGCGTTCCCCAGATCGCCCCGATACAGCGCGATCCACCCCCGTACGGCCGCGGCCGCCACGCTGGAATCCGGCGCCAGCACCGCCTCCGCCCGGTCCAGCTCGCCGCGGCGAGCCCAGGCCCACGCGACGGCCTCGCGCAGCGTCTCCCGATCATCGCCGCCCAGCCGGTCACTCCACGCCCGGAGTCGCCGCTCCGCTTCCTCGACCGACCCCTGCTCCGCCAGGGCGCGGATCAGGCTCGCCATCGCCGGTGCTACGGCCTCCCCGGTCTCCGCGCCGGCGCCGGCGCGCTCCAGCATCCGCTGCGCCGACCTCAGGTCGCCCGCGTCGGCGTAGGCCTGAGCCGCCTGGAGTCGCACGCGCTCGGACGCCGCCGCGTCCACCAGCGTGGCCAGCCGCTCCAGCGCGTAGCCACGCACCAGCGCGCTTCTGCGAGACCGCATCGTCCCCGCGCGCTCGGCGAAGCGTTGGAGCAAGACTGCCGCGGCTTGGGGATCTTGGGGCAGCGTAGCGTCGAGCAGCGGCCAGGCCTCGTCCGCGCGGCCCCAACCCGCGAGCAAGTCCGCCGCCAGGCGACGCGAGGTCGAGTCACCCCCCACGCCCAGCAGTACGCTCAGCATCTCGTCACGCGCGACGGCCGGCGCGCGCGTCAGGCTCCCGGTCGCCGCAGGCAGCAACCCAGGATTCCCGCGCACCACCGCTACCCACTGCCGGGCCGCCTCGGTCCACTCGCCGGCCAGGGCAGTGAGCTGGGCCAGATCCTGCGCCAGCGCGGCATCGCCCAGCCGGCCCGCCCCCTCGGCGAGGACCCCTTTCGCGCCCGCCAGGTCGCCCCGCTGCGCCACGGTAAACGCCCACTCGCGATACGGATCCGCACTGCGCGGCGCGAGCGCGATCCAGCGCCGCGCCGCAGACGTGACACTGTCCGAGTGCCCCAGCGCAAACCACACGCGCAGCTCCAGTGAATGAATCGCCTGGTTCAGGGGATCGCGGGCCAGCGCCGCGCGAACCAGCGGGACGAGTGAGTCCGGCCGCTCCAAGGACGTGAACACCCGCTCCAGGCCGAGCAGCGCCGGCAAGCTGGTGGGGTCGGCGCGCAGAATCCCGCGATACCGGACCGCAGCGTCGGCATGCCGCCCCACGCGCTCCAGCTCGCCGGCCTCGGCCAGCGCCCGGCTTTCCGCCTGGGCCCGCCCCGCCCGCGGTCCGGCCAGCAGGATCGCCAGCGCGAGCGGCGTTATGCGCGGTAAGACCGGCCTGCGTTGCACGTGCCGTAACATATCAGTCACTCACCGCAGAGTGCGCTCTGCGGTGATCCGTTCACTGGTAGGTCCGGTCCCCGGCATTACGGACGCCCCTCATTCAACCGGCGGAAGTAATCGAGGATGAGCCGGCGTTCCTCGGGCGAGAGCTGCTGCAACTGCTCCCACGTCGGGTAGGGATACTTGGGACCCTTGCCGGCCGCGCCGGGACGAAGCGCCGGCGGCAGGCGCACGTTATCCGGACGCGCCGTCTGGCTGGTGCGCTCTTTCTGCTCGTCTTGCTCATCGCCCCGCAGTGTGCGCCCCTGATCCAACAGCCGGCGGAACAGCCGCTCCTGGCGCTCGATGGTCCGGCGATCGAGCTGTCCCGCCTCCAGCCGCCGAGCCAGGTCACGCGCCTCCTGCGCCAGTTCTTCAGCGCCTTCGGCCTGGCCTTCGGCATTCATCCGCTCGAGTTCGGCCGCCAGCCGCCGTTGCCGCTCGGCCAGCGCCCGCAGGTCCTGCAACAGGCCCTCTCCGCCCAACGCCATCAACGGCAACATGCCGCCCGACTCCCCGTTCAACGCCTGTTGCTGCGCCGCCAGCTGGGCCATCTTCTCGACCGCCTCTTGGAGCCCCGACCCCGACTCGGCGCCCTGGACCTCGGCGCGCGAGCGCAGCAGGGCCTGGGTCATCGCGTTCAGGCCATCCACGGCCTGCCCGGCGAGCTCGCCGGCCTCCGACGGATTGGGCGTGGCGCGTTGCAACCGATCAACCGCTTCCGCCATGCGCAGCCGGGCGAAGCCAAGCGAGGTACCGACCTGCGGTGACACCAAGGCGTTCTTGCCGGCGGCCGTCTGCAAGCGTTGCATCACGCGATCGGCGCTTTCCCGCAGCGCGGCCTGCGCGTTCCGGGCGTCCGCCGAGGCGTCCCCGCCGCGCATGCGCTGGGCCAGATCCACCTGACGCCGAGCCAGATCCGCCGTCTCCGCCAGCGCGTAGTCCAGGGTCTGGATGACGTCCCGACGCCACTGGTCGCGCAGGGCATCCCGCTGCTGGCGGAGACGCTGCGCCACCGGGTCCAACGCCTGCTCTGCCTCCTGGCCTGATCGTTGGGCCTGCTGCCGTTCGCCCGTCTGCGCCTGTCCGGCGGCACGGTCCATCGCCCGTGCCGCCTGCGAGGCCCGTTGCTGCTCGGCCGCGGTACCCTCCGGTTGCCCCTGTTTCCGCAGTTCCTGATCCAGCTGGCTCATGCGGGCTGCCAGGCTGTCGGTCTCCGTGGCCAGCGCCCGTTCCGCCTGGGCCAGCGCGGAATCCAGGGCAGCGGCCTCCGCCTGCCGGTTCCAATCCCGCTGGCGCTGGGCCAACTCCTCGGCGTCTTCGGCCAGGGTCGTCATCTCGCCTTCGAGGGCCGCCCGCTCGAACAATTCACGACTGCGGGACAGCTGGTCCCGAAACTCCTTCCCTGCTTCGGCCAGGCGTTTCAGAGCTTCGCGCAGCGCCTCGGGATCCAGCTTCTGGAGCGCTTCACGCAAGGCGTTCAGGCGTTGCTCCAGCTCCGGGGTCACCGCGCGGTCCAGCAGCCGCTCCAGCTCCTTCAATTCCGCCTGCCACTGGGGATCCGTCAGCCCGGCGTTGGATGCGGCCTCGGCCAGCAGTTTGAGCTCCTCTTGCATCTGCGCCGCCCGCTCCATTACGCGCGCCTGTTGATCCGCGAGCTCGCCAGCCCGTTGCGCGGAGCGGAACGGCAGGTCACCCTGGGCGCCGGGCCGCGCCTGCCCCATTCCGCCCCGGAACGGGGCCTGGGCCCCCTCGGAGGCGCGCTCCCGCTCGGCCGACAGTTCTTCCGTCGCCTGCGCCAGGCCCCGCTGCTCCCGCGCCAACGAATCGGCCGCGGCGGCGACCGCGCGCGACGCCTCCCGCAACGCCTCCCGCAGCTCGGCGTTCGACGGCAACCGGAGGCGGTACTCTCTGCTCTCCGCCAGGTGCGCCGCGGGCGCGTTGTCCAGCGCGCGCACGCGGTAGAACGCCGTGTCTCCCGGCCAGAAGCCCCGCCCGTTGAGATCCAGCGTCCACGAGAGCACGACGCGCTCGGCGCCGCCTTCGGGCAACGCCAACGTGTCCGTCTGAGGCGGGGTAACCAAACCCAGGCGACTGACCCGCCGGCTCACCAGCTCGACGCGGGTCACGCGATGATCATCCCGCACGTCAATGACCAACGGCTGGCGCAGGCTGAGCGGCGCGGTGGTGTCCCCTCCGGGGACCGGAACCGAGATCACCGGGATGCTGTCCGGAACGGCGACGAGGTTGAGCTCCGGTGGCTCGCCCTCGAGCGGGACGCCACCCTCCGGGCTCACCACCAGCGTGAAACGGCCGCTGGCGCGGACCGCCAACCGGCCCTGGAACGCCGTGCCGGCGACGGCCAGCGCCGTTCCAACGTGCTGCGACTGATCTGCGCGATCCGCTCTTCGCCCGCGGGCACTCGGCGAATCACGTTGGGGCGGCACCAGCGGTGTGCCGGCTCCCTCCCGCCGCCAGGTGGCCGAGCGGAGCGGCAGGGTGGTGCGCCCGCGAGTGTCGATCTGGGTGCCGACCGGCAGCAGCACCGGGTCGGGGCCGGGGACGAGCGGCTCGTCCGCCAGGTCGAGATACGGCGGGTAGGTGGCGATGAGCTCCAGGTCCGCGAGGAGGGCCGGCAAGGACACGCGGACCCGCAGGGTGGCCGATTCCTTGGCCCCGGCCGTGGCCCGAACGAACCGATCGCTGTCGAGCGGACCCAGCACCTGCGTCGCGTGCCCCGCCGTGTCCAGCGCGAGGGGCGTAGACCGCCAGGGCTCGCCTGGGGCCCGGACCCAGAGTACGGCGCCGCGGTGTCCGGGCGCCTTCACCGAAACCGTGACCCGCTCGCCTCGCCGCACGTCGCTTCGATCCACGTTCACCGTCACCGGGCCGGCCACCCGCGCGAGCGCCGAGAGCGGACGCCAGAAGTCGGACCCGGCGCGCGCCCCCGGCCCGGAGGCCACGAACAACCCGCCGCCGCAGAGCGCGATCGCCGCACTCCATCCCAGGGCCTTGCGCCGCTCACGTCGCGCGTCGCGCAGGGCCCCCTCTCCGTGATCCTCGAGCCACTGCGCCACCCGCGCGTCCGCCAGGGCCGCCAGCGAGGCCGAGCCGGTGCGCCGCTCGAGCGCCACGCCCGCCACCGAGCCGCGACGGAGGCCGCCACCCTGCTCGACCAGCGCCGCCACGGCGCGGGCGTCCGCCCGGCGCCGCCGGCGCGCCCGCCAGATACCCAGCCCCCCGGCGGCGACCACCACCGCCCAGCCCCCGATGACGGAGACCGGCTGCGCCCGATACAGGCCCAGCCGCGCCAGCGCCACACCCGCGGCCAACGCGACGAGGATCACGCCGACGGCGACCAACAGGCCGGCCACCGCTTCGCGCCGCTCCAGCCCGGCGCGCCTCGCCTCCAGCCACCGGCCCGACGTGGTCATGGCACCGCCGTCGTCGCGTACACGAAGAGGTTCACGCCCATGCGCAGCGCCTGCTCCCGGACCGGTTGGGGATCGTGGTGAACCTCGGAATCCTCCCAGCCGTCCCCTAAATCCGACTGATATGAGTAATACACCGCCAGACGGTTCCCTACGAACACCCCGAACCCCTGCGCCGGCAAGCCATCGTGCTCGTGAATCTTGGGGATGCCGCGGGGGAAGTCGTACACGACGTGGTAGATGGGGTGATCCAGCGGCACCTCGACCAGCGGCCGGTCCGGAAATACGCGGGCGATCTCCCGGCGAAACGACTGATCCATCCCGTAGTTGTCGTCCGCGTGGAGGAATCCGCCCGCCTCGAGATACCGGCGCAGGGTCCCGACCTGAGCGTCCGTGAACCGCACGTTCCCGTGCCCGGTCAGGTAGAGGTACGGCGCTTCCCACACGTCGGGACCGTCCAGCGTGACCACCCGCTCCCGCGCGGCCACCGGCAACGCGGTCCGCTCGCGAATCGCGGCCAGCAGATTGGGGAGGCTCGAGGGGTTAGCGTACCAGTCGCCGCCCCCATCATAGTGCAGCCGCCCGATGGTGAGCAGCGCCCGCTCGCTGCTGGGGCTCGGCACGAGCCAAGCAGCGATCACCAGCGCAGCGAAGCAGGCATGCCTCCGGCCCGTTTCCCGTTTCACGTTTCCGGTTTCCCGCTTCCGTTGGTGGCGACGATTCGGTAGGCCTCGTTCCGCGGGATACCCAGCTCCCGCACCAGCCGGCCGGCGACATCCTTGCGACTCAGGCCTTCCGCCAGCAGCGCCCGGGCACGCGCGCGCGCGGTTGCCGGATCGGCGAACGACGGGGCCCGCGTCCGGCCCGCGACCATCACGGTCACCTCACCGCGCGGAGGGTTCTCCCGGTAGTAACCCGCCAGTTCCCCCAGGGTCCCGGTGCGACATTCCTCATGCACTTTGGTCAGCTCGCGGGCGACCGCGGCGGGCCGCTCGGCGGTGAGGATCGCGGCCAGGTCCTCCAGCAGCTTGGCCGTCCGATGGGGGGCCTCAAACACCACCACCGTCCACTCGCTCGCGGCGATCTGCTGGAGCAGGCGGCGTCGCGCCGCGCCCGCGCGCGGGAGAAAGCCCACGAACGTATAGCGATCGGCCGGCAACCCCGAGATGCTGAGCGCCGCCGCCACCGCGGTCGGACCGGGAACCACCACCACCGAAGCGCCCGCGGCCCGGGCCTGGCGCACCAGCTCGGCGCCCGGGTCGCTGATCCCGGGCGTCCCGGCATCCGTGAGCAGCGCGACCGCGCTCCCGGCGGCCAGCGCCGAGAGCACCTTGGCCGTATGGCCGGCCGGCGCGTGGGCGTGCACACTCACCAGGCGGGCGCCGGCGCCCGCGTGGTGGAGCAGCGTGCGGCTGCGGCGGGTGTCTTCGGCGGCTACCAGTTCGACCGAGCGCAACACATCGCGGGCGCGCTCGGAGAGATCGGCAAGATTGCCCAACGGGGTGGCGACGACGTACAGCGTCCCCCGACTCATGCCGTTCCAACGTGTTCCGCGAAGTGAGGGACCTGCCCGCCGCAATTTGCCGCGACACGTTGGAACGGCACTCACCAACTCACGTTCCAGGGCAGCGTCTGGTAGAATCCGGCCTTCTGCAACACGAAGCGGTGTTCTTTGGTCGCGTCACGCACGATGGTCGCCGCCACGCCGGGCGCGATGATCTCCAGCTGTTGCAGCAGCTGTCGGGTCCAATCCGCGAGGCCCTGCGTCAACTGATCCGGCCGAACGACGACCTCCGCGGCCTCCTGGTCCAAGGGGGCCCCGATGGCGCCGAGCGGCCCCGCCCCCTTCGCCAGGGCGTCGCGCAGCTTGACCCCGCGCGGGTGGGCCTCGCCCGGAACCTGTTGCTCGGCCACGGCGAGGATGCGCCAGAACAGCTCCCGATAGCTCTGGATCATGGCCGGAGACGCCTGCTCCGGCAGGTCGCGGTCGGGCCGGAACACCGAGGCCGCCACCTGGGGCCGGGCCCCGTCCGCCCCGGGCCGGAACAGGCTCTCCACGTGCTGGGCGATGGTGGCCTGCTCCGCCTTGCCGCTGAAATACCCGTTGATGAAGCGCCCGTCGTCGAATTGGAAATAGCTCACTTTCCCATTCGAGATCAGCTCCAGCACGCCGCTGAAACGCTCATGCTGGAGAGCCGGGAAAATGGTCTCCGGATTCTGGGCATCCACCAGCTTAGGCTCCCGGGCACTGGCGCAGCTGTGGTACATCCAGGCGAGCTGCTCCATGGGCGCGTCGCAGAAGGCCAGCTCGCCGCGCTCCATCTCCTGCTCCATGTCGCGGAGCACCGAGGCGATGGACACCACGGTGCGGCCGGCCTCGGTGAAGGCCACCGCCGTCGCCACCTCGCCGCACTTGAAGAACAGGAGGGCCACCGAATCCGGCAGGTAGGCGGCCACATAGCCGTCCACCCGACCATCCCGGTCGATCTTGGCGAAGTGGAGCAGGTTCTCCAGGTGAATGAACGCCAGGCGTGTGCGGTGGATCTGCACCCGCTGGGAGGGGAACATGAGATCGGCGAGCCGGACCTTGGTCTCGGCCAGCCGGACCGCGCTCAGCCGCATACGGGGCTCACATTTCGGATTGCGAATTGCGGATCGCGGATTGGGTGCAGGGGTCGCGCCTACGGGACACCGGTGCGGACATCACAGCCCAATCCGCATGCCGCAATTCGCAATCCGCAATCCTAAGGCAGGTGCCTGGCGAGCTTCTCCACAAGATACGCTTTCGGAACGGCCCCGACCACTGTCTCGACGTGCTTGCCGTCTTTGAAGAACAGGATGCTGGGGATCGACCGGACGTTGAAGCGCATGGTGACGTGCTGGTTCTCGTCCACGTCCAGCTTGGCCACCTTCACCTTCCCGTCGTATTCCTTGGCGATCTGCTGGACGATGGGCGCCACCATCTGGCAGGGCCCGCACCAAGTGGCCCAGAAATCCACCATCGCCACACCCTGGTGCTGCTCGATCTCCTGCGCGAAATCGTTGTCCGTCACGTGTATGAGATCTGCGACTGCCATGTTTCACTCCCTCACATTATGTTGCGGCTCCACCCCGTTCCAACCTTCTTGGGACCAATCCGGAGACGTTCCAGCCGGCCCACGGGTTGGAACGGGGTCCACCGCTCGTGGAGTCGCCGTGACCGATCGGGGACCCGTGGTCCGCCACATCGGCGTCGCCGTCAGCGACCTGGCGGCTGCCGTGGCCTTCTACCGCGAGGTGCTGGGCGTCGAGCCCACGCCGGCGGAATCCGCGGACGGAGCCACCATCGTTTCGCTGCCGTTCGGCGAAACCGCCGTGGAGCTGCTGGTCCCCGAGACCCCGGAGAGCCCGGTCGCCAAGTTCCTCGCCCGGCGCGGCCCGGCGATCCACCACATCTGCTTCCGGGTCCCAAACCTGGACGAGGCGCTGGTCCGATGCCGCACCCATGGGTACCGGCTGGTGGACGAGCGGCCTCGCGCCGGCGCCGGTGGGCATCGCGTGGCCTTCCTGCACCCGAAATCCACGGCCGGCATCTTGCTCGAGCTTACCGAGTAAACCCCGGACCCCGGGTCCCGGGTTCCGGGGCCCGGGAACCGGGACCGGTCGACGACGGCGGGCATCTGCGCTGCGGGTTGCCAGCCGCCGCGAGATCGATGTCCGACACCAGCCACCCACCTCCGTACGGCACCACCGTGAACGGGACGACCGGCGTGCAGCCTCTCCGGGTCAGCCGCACCTGCAACGAGCGCCGCCCGTCGGGGCCGGGGGGCAGCACCGCCTGGGATTCCAAGATCTCGAAGCGCTCGTGATCGAGATAGGCACGGATGACGGCGAGGCGCTGGTCCACCTCGTCGCGCTTCATGTAGCGCCGCGCCGGCCCGCGAGCCGAGCCCCACACTTCGCTCATCGCCAACAGGCTGTTGGCCCGGACCGCGTTCAAGAAGCCGCGGACCGCCGCTTCAGGGCTCGCGGGCGCCGCTACGCTCTGCGGGCCGCCGCATGCCACAAGCAGCAGCGCGGCCGCCGCGAGCAGCCCAGCCCGGAAGCCTTGCGTCTGGCCTGGCGTCATCGTGAAGTTCAACGCGTGCCGTTCCAACAAAGGGCCAGCTCCCACACTGGGCGCATCATGGCTAGATCCGGTTGGAACGGCACGCGTCGAACGTAAACGGTTCCGATACCGTGGGCAAGACAAGCATGCGGCTCTACGTCAACGTGGATCATGTCGCCACGGTGCGGCAGGCACGGCGCGCCGCGGAGCCCGATCCGGTCGCCGCCGCGCTCCTGTGCGAGCGCGGCGGCGCGGACGGCATCACCGTCCACCTGCGCGAAGACCGGCGTCACATCAGAGACGACGACGTGGTGCGGCTGCGGGAGCGGGCTGGCACCGTGCTCAATCTCGAGCTCGCCACCGCGCCGGACATCGTGGCCCTCGCTACTCGGCTGGTGCCGCATCAGGCCACCTTCGTCCCGGAGCGGCGGGAGGAAATCACCACCGAAGGCGGCCTGGATCTGACCTCCCCCGCGATCCGCGCCGACCCCAGACTGGCCGAGTCGATCGCCCGGCTCAAGGCCGCCGGTATCCGGATCTCGCTATTCATCAATCCCGATCCAGCCGTGATCGACCGGGCCAAAGCCTTAGGGGTGGAGGCCGTGGAGCTGCACACGGGGGAGTACTCCCACACCTACCGGGAGTCCGCCCGCGAGCTGGACCGTCTGAAGCGGGCGGCGGCGCACGCTCGAACTGTCGGCCTGGCGGTGCACGCCGGGCACGGCCTCACCTACGACAACGTCCAGGCCGTGGCGGGGATTCCTGAGATCGAGGAGTTGAACATCGGACACAGCATCGTGAGCCGGGCCATCGCTGTGGGCATCGAGCAGGCGGTGCGCGAGATGCGAGGGCTGGTGGACGCCCCGCGTTGACTAACCCTCAGTGGGACCGTAGCTTAGCCAACCACGCGCGGCGGCGGAACGATGCCTGGAGAGTCTGGGAATAATGCCTGAGCAGATGGGTTTGACCCAGTTCTTCGCCATGGAGGCGGGCGATTACCTCGAACGCCTCGACGCCGCGGTGTCCAAGACGCCCGAACCAGACCGGGAGGAGTTCGTGCGGCTGACCCGGGCGCTCCGGGGGTCGGCCCTGATGGCGAACCAGCAGGCCTTCGCCCAAGCCGCGGCCGGCCTGGAGCGGCTGGCGCGCTCCGTGCACGATCGGAGCCGCGCGTGGGACGCCGCCACCAAGCAGCTCGCCGTCCGCGCCGTGGACGACCTCAAGATCCTGGCCCGCAAGGCGACCACCTGGTCCGACGCGGACACCCAGAAGGCCAACCAGATCGCCGCCACGCTCCAGGCCGCCACCGGGGGCGCGCCCCCGCCGGCAGCGCCGGCCAAAGCGACCCAACCCGGGCAGCGCGCCATCATCGCACAACAGGGCGCGGGCCTGGCAAGCGCCCTGGACCAAGCCGCCACGGCGCTGCAGCAAAGCCCGCAAAGCCTCCATCCGCTCCAGGTGGTGCTCCGGACCATGCAGCCGCTTCGGGGGATCGCGGGCCTCGCCGATCACCCTCCCCTGCCGGACCTGCTGGACGGGATTGACCGAGGCATTGCCGAGCTGGTGGCGCGCAAGGAAGCGGGTCCGTCCGCCGCGGACCTGTTCCGGGCAGCGGCCCGGGCGGTATCGAGGACCGCGCAGGAGATCGGCGCCAAGGGCCAGGCCAACCCGGAAGCTCCCGAGGCGCAGGAGTTCACCCGGCGCCTGGGAAGCCTGCTCGGTCTCGCCGGCGAGGTGGTGCCGATCGAATCGCTGTGCTACGACGACGCGGGGCCGCGTGTCGTCAAGCAGGGTGTGCCACCGGCGCGGGGGGCCAAGCTGGGGAATCTGGAGCTGGTGTCCCACGGGGAGCACCTGCGCCAGGCGGCCGACGCGCTGGAGCGGGCCCTGTCGTCCGTGCAACGCGAGCTCCGAGTGCACGCGCTGGTGGGCACCTTCCATTCGCTGGCCACCGCCGGCTCAGGCCCACTGGGCACGGCGCTGGGCGAGTTTGCGCAGGCCGCCCGCGAGGCGGTGGCACGCGGCAGCGCCCTGCATGACACCAAGAACTTCGCGCGCCACATCCGGGACGCCGGGGCCATCCTCAGCGGGGCCGCGACCGAGAGCGACATGGCGATGGCGCCGCGCTTGGCAGCCGTCACGGCGGCGCTTCGGGGGGCGGCTGCGGCGGCGGCCGCCGCGCCGGCGGCGCGCCCCACGCCCGCCACACCACACCGCCCACCCGCGCCGTCAGCGCCGGTAGCGCGGCCAATTGGGGCCGCAGTGGCGGCAGGAGCGGCAGTGGCGGCAGACGAGGGGCCCGGCCTGGTAGGCAGCTACCAGCGATACGATCGATTGGTTGCGACGCTCGGCCTGGGATCCCCGTCCATCGAAGCGCTGTTGGCCGGACCCCCCGCCGTACCCTCTGCCGCTTCTGCC
>JACPAP010000202.1 GCA_016180765.1 Gemmatimonadota bacterium | reverse complement strand
CGAGGACGAACTCAAGAAGGCGCTGTCCGCCCCAGAGGGAGGGCGATCGGAGACCGCGGCTCTGCTCGAGCGGATAGCGGCGCTCAAGGACGCCACGGAAGCGATTCCCGACCTGAAAGCGGCGCTCCAGGCCGCCCTCGCCGAGTGGGACGCCGCGGTCGCCTCGGGAAACTACCAGGCGGTGCTGTCGCTGATCCGCCGGATGGCGGCTCTGGAGGAACGGGTGGTGGCGCCTCTCGATGCGGCGATCCAGGCGCGCCTCAGGGGAGCCGGCAAGTCACCGGACCAGGTGCGGCGCGAGTCGCAGGAGATTCGGCAACGCCTCCGGGCGTTTGGCGCTGGCGGTTACGAGTGGGACCGGTTGGGACAGCAACTGGGTCTGGAGCTCCAGCTGCTCGGCGCCGAGCTGACGTCGAGAAAACCCCAGGGGGCGCTGGCCATCGAGATTCAGGCGCACCGGCTGGGAAAGGACGGGGCCGTGGCGATCGCCCTGCCGGGCTACAACCAGGAGGCCCTGGGGCCGGCCGTGGCGTTTGAGAAGGTGCAGTTCGCGGTTCCCGCGGCCGAGCAGCAGCTGTACGAGCGAAACGCGGCGCTCGCCGCGTCCGTCGGCAAGACCGTGTCCTTCGCGCAGGGGCTTCGCCTGAGCCTGGAAGCGGAGTTCGAAGGCGAACGGGCCGCGATCGAGGCCACGGTCGCGGCGGCGCGGGAGTTGTTCACCACGGCGGAGTCCGAGCTCCAGCGGATCGCCGACCAGGTGGCGGACGGCCGGCTGGAGGCGTGGCTCGAATCCGTGCGCCAGACATTGGAAGCATCGCCAGAAGGTCAGGCGGCCCTGGGGCTCGGCTTCCAGCTAGCCGGGTTACTGGCGGAGTTTCGCGTCGAGCTCCAGGTGCTGGAGCGCTACGCGTTGCTCGGTCCCACGATCACATCCATGACGCCACAACAGGCCGTGGCCGCGATCGCCCAAGCCGCTCGCGGGAGCAGTGCGCTGGTCCGTCATCGGGTCCTGAATCCGGACGTGTGGCGCCGCCGCGCGACGGTCATGGAACAGTTCGGGGACGCGGTGCGGGCACTCCGGGATCCAGGGCTGCGGGCCGCCGTTGCCGCTCCCAACGGACCGGTAGCCGTCCTGGGACCGGCCGCCATGAAGATCGGCGCGGCCACGGGCCGGCTGGCCGCGGCGGCATCCACGGCCCTCGATTGGTTGGACAACCTGGCGAGCAGCACGCCAGCCCTGGCCACCACGAATCTCCCGATCCCCTCGGGGCAGCAGCGGATCGCCTTCGCCGAGCGCCAGGCCGACACCGAGTTCGATCTTCAAACCATCCGGGCGGGTCGCGACCTGAACGACCGCGTCGTGGTGACGGTGCGGTTCTACCGTGACACGATCCCGCTGGCGCTTCAGGCCAGCCGGCGCTTTCAAATCCAATCCTACGGCTGGAACGCGCGGTTCATCGCGAGTCTCGCGTGGCTCACGCGCCAAGGCAGCGATTGGGCGTTCCGCGCCGCGCCAGCCATGAGCTGGATGGCCCGATACCGGAAATGGCCGAAAGGCGAAGACCACGGCCTGGGTCGGGATCTGGTAGGGGGAATTGGCCTGGGGATCACCGCGATGTCGCTCGACTTCATGGACACCGAACAGGTGGAACTGGGCCTCGCGCCCACGGTGGGCCTCCTGAATGACCGACTCCTCGTCGGCGCCGGTCTCAACCTCCAGGCGACCGATAATCGCCTCTTCGGCTTTTTCTCGATCCGGCTCTTTAGCGTGTCCGGAGGCATTGGGCCCTGACTGAGAAGCTTGCCCGCCTCACTGCGTGAAGGTCGGTCTCGCTCGCCCCGCGTCATCCGGCGACGCCCGCACGCCAACGTCTGAGCCCGGTCCGGCGTATTTGCAGGAGACGCGCCGGTGGCGCACAATTAGCCGGCGTCCCCGTCGCACCCTCTTTTCTTAACATTGGGTTATTTCGTTCAGGAGAACCGACCATGCGCGCCGCGTCCCGATGCCCTCGAACTCTGCTCACCCTGTTGATCCTGGCGCCGTTGCCCGCGCTGCTCTCGGCGCAAGGCGGCCCGGGCCAGCAGCAAGCCCCTGCGGCTCCCGCGATCAACCAGGCCACCGACCCCCTCCTCCGCCCCTTCCGCTGGCGCTCCATCGGGCCGGTGGGCCAGGGCGGCCGAGTGGACGACTTCGCCGCGGTCGAAAGCGACCCCTCCACCTTCTACGTGGGCTTCGCCACCGGGGGCGTCTGGAAGACCACCAACCACGGCACCACCTTCGATCCGGTCTTCGACACCTACTCCTCCGCGTCCATCGGCGACATCGCCGTCGCCCCGTCCAACCCGGATATCGTCTGGGTGGGGACCGGCGAGGCCAACAATCGGCAGTCCTCGTCCTTCGGCGACGGGATTTACAAATCCACCGACGGCGCCAAGACCTTCACCCACATGGCGCTCCGCGAAACGCAGACCATTTCGCGCATCCTGATCCACCCGCGGAATCCGGACGTCGTGTGGGTGGCGGCGAACGGCCACCTGTTCGGCCCCAATGCCGAGCGCGGTGCGTTCAAGACGACCGACGGCGGGCGTACCTGGCGGAAGGTGCTCTTCGTGGACGACCACACCGGCGCCACCGAGCTGGTGATGGATCCCTCGAACCCGGACGTGTTGTTCGCGGCCACCTACCAGCGGCGCCGTACCGCGTGGGGCTTCGCGGGCGGGGGGCCGGGCAGCGGCATCTGGCGCTCCGACGACGGCGGCGAACGCTGGAGCCGAGTGACCGGAAACGGGCTGCCCAACGGCACCATGGGCCGGGTGGCGCTCGACTTCTCACGCTCGAATCCGAACCTGATCTACGCACAGATCGAAGTGGCGCCCGACAAGGAGCGCATGGTGGCCCAAGGCCAGCGCCAAGGCGGCGGAGCGGGCCAGGGAGCCGCCGGGGGCCCAGGGCAGCAAGCGGGCGGTGGCTTCGGCGGCCCGCCTCAGTGCCCCACCACTGGTGTGACCAGCCCGCCCGGGGGTGGTGGTGGTGGTGGTGGCGGGGGCGGCCAGCAGCAACCCGCCGAGCCGGACCCCCAGTGCTCCGGCGTGTGGCGGTCCAACGACAAGGGGCGTACCTGGGAGTTCCTCTCCAACCAGAACGCTCGGCCCATGTATTTCAGCCAGATCCGGGTGGACCCCAACGACGAGAACACGGTGTACACCGCAGGCGTGCAGTCGTACAAATCCACCGACGGGGGGAAGACCTGGCGTACCCTGCAGGGGCAGGGCCACGTGGATCACCACGCCATCTGGATCGATCCCAACAACAGCCGGCACGTGATGTACGGCAACGACGGCTCGGTGGACGTCTCCTGGGACGGGGGCGAGACCTGGGAGTCGTTGCGCAGCTGGGCGGTGGGTCAGCCGTATCACGCCTCGGTGGACCTGCGGCGGCCCTACTACGTGTGCACCGGGCTCCAGGACAACGGCAGCTGGTGCGGGCCGAGCAGCGTGCGCTCCGGGCCGATCCTGGCGCAGGACTGGTACCGGGTGGGCGGCGGGGACGGCTTCTACAGCCAGGTGGATCCCACCGACTGGATGGTCCTGTACTCCGAGTCACAGAACGGGAACGTGAACCGCTACAACCTGCGGACCGGCGAGCAGCAGAACATCCGGCCGCGGGCCCCGTTGCGTCCTGGGCAGGGGCCGGGTGGGGGGGGTGGTGGCGGCGGGCAATTCGCGAACCTCACGCCGGAACAGCAAGCGGGGATCTCACCAAGGCCATTGATCGCGACGCCCGCGACATCATGGGCCAGAAGGGCACGCTCCCTCGCTGCGGCCGCGAGCGCTCCGGCGCGTGCATCCTCTCCAAGCACGACGGCGTCAACGCCTGGGGCACCGTCATCACTATCGCGGAGTCGCCGCTGGTGCCCGGCGTCCTGTGGGTCGGCACCGACGACGGCAACGTGCAGGTGAGCCGGGACGGCGGGGCCACCTGGACCGAGGTGGGCAAGAACGTCCCCGGCGGGACCAAGGAGTACTACGTCTCGCGGGTGGAAGCGTCGTACTTCGACCCCGGGACGGCCTACGTCTCGGTGGACGGACACCGGCACGATGACTTGCGGCCGTACGTGTGGGTGACGCGGGACTACGGGGGCACCTGGACGTCCATCGCCGGCAACTTGCCGGCGTACGGCAACGTGAACACCATCCGCCAGGACCCGAGAAGTAAGAGCCTGCTCTACCTGGGCACCGAGTTCGCGTTCTACGCGTCGCTGGACGAGGGGAAGTCGTGGCAGCGGTTCATGACCAACCTACCCGGCACCCGGTTCGACGACGTGCTGGTGCACCCGCGGGACAATGACCTGGTGCTTTCGACTCACGGCCGGAGCATCTGGATCCTGGACGACGTGACGCCGCTGCAGCAGCTCACCGCGGAGATCCTGGCGCAGGACGCGCATCTGTTCGAGCCGCGGAGCGCGGTGCTGTGGAAGAACGACCCCACCCGCTCACGGTCGGTGGCGGGCAGCAAGAACTTCCGGGGCGAGAACGCGCCGGACGGCGCCGCGATCGGCTATTACCTCAAGGCCGCGGCCTCGGGCGACGTGAAGATCACCATCGCGAACGCGGCGACCGGCGAGGTGTTTCGGAATCTGGACGGCACCAAGGAGCAGGGGTTGAACCGGGTGCAGTGGAACCTGCGAGGCAATCCGCCGCCGCGGCAAGCGGGGCAAGCCGGGGGTGGTGGTGGCGGTGGGTTCGGCGGCCAACAACAGGGTCCGCTGGCGCGGCCCGGGCTCTACAAGGTGACGCTCACGGTAGGCGGGCGGGACTACACGCGGATGGTGGAGGTGGAAGAAGACCGCTGGCTGACGGAGCGCTAAACGGCGCGCGCCATACGCTCGTTGCGCACGGCGTGTGGGGTATGACGGCATGCTGCTTGGGACGATCGTCTTCGAGGGCGCAAGACGAACCTACTGTACAAGCTCCGATCTCTTTTCGCAACGCCGCCGCGTCGTTCGGGGGGTAGCGCCCCGTCCTCGATCGGCCCACGTGGTCCACGCGAGCCAGAGCCCCAGGACGGCCAGGACGATGACGCCCTCCCACACGACCCGGTGGGCGGTCTCGAACCACTGCGGCTGGTGCACCCCGAGGTAGTAGAGGTGCATCAGCCGCGCGAGGTTCACGCCGAGCAGCAGCGGGACGCCGAGCAGCAGGCCCGCCAGCTTCCGGCCCTTGGCGGGATACGCCGCGATGGCGGTGGCGAGCAGGGCGGCGGGCACGAACCCGGTACAGCCGCGGGAGATCTCGTACGCGAAGCCGCCCGGGTGATAGATGGCGCTGGCCTCGCGCGTCGCCTCCATACCCGCCAGATGGATCAGCGCTACCACGGCCTTCGCGACTTCGATTCTCCAGAAGACCAGGGCCGATCCCAGCACCTCTTCGCTGAACCCAAGCCACAGCACGATAGCCGCGGCCGCCAGCACCAACGCGTAGCGTCTAGCCACGCGCGACCCCCGCCCGCGTGCGCATCCACGCCGCCAGGATCAGCGCCAGCACCAGCAGCACCAGTCCCACCGCGGACAGGGCCGGCACCTTGACCGGAGTCGAGCCGGTGGCGCCGTTCGCCGTGGCGGTTACCGTGGTGTTGCCGCGCGCATGGCCGGTGAGCGTGGTCGTCGCCTCGCCTGAGGCGTTGGTGACGGCCGACGCCGGCGAGACCGAGGCTACGCCCCGATCCGCGGTCGCGAAGGTCACGGTCGTGCCCGCCTGCGGTGCGCCGCCGAGCGTCACGGTCGCCCGCACCGTGGTGGTCTCACCGTTCCCGAGCGTCTTGTCCGGGTCGAGGCGCACGCGGACCACGAGCCCCTGGTACGCGTTCAGCAAACCCGCGCCGCACGGTCTGGGGCACTCGGTAGACGTCCGGGGCAACGCGTTGGCCTGGAGTTGGCTCAGCAGCTGCGCCGGCGTGAGCGACGGGTCGCGCGCCAGCCAGAGGGCCGCCACGCCGGCCACGTGGGGGGCCGCCATGGAGGTGCCGTTGTAGTAGGCGTAACCGCCTTGCACCATGCTGAGCACGCCGTCGGGCTGCCCGTCGCCGTCGTCGTCGCGCTGCACGTCGCCACCGGGCGCCATGATCTCCACCGTAGATCCGTAGTTCGAGTAACGGCTCACCAGGTAGCCGCGGGCATCGCTGGCCGCCACCGTGATCACG
>JACPAP010000201.1 GCA_016180765.1 Gemmatimonadota bacterium | reverse complement strand
CCATGATGACTCGCAGCATCCCGATGGAAAAAGCGCGGGACGATGCGATGATCGCGTACGGACAGAACGATGAGGCAATCCGGCCGGAGCAGGGCTATCCCGCGCGATTGCTCCTGCCAGGCTGGGAAGGGAACGCCCAGGTGAAGTGGATTCGGCGAATCGAGTTCTCCGACCGGCCGTTCATGACGCGCGAAGAGACGTCGAAGTACTCGGATCCGCTAGCGGACTGCACTGCCCGGCTGTTCAGCTTCGAAATGGACGCCAAGTCCGTGATCACGTTCCCGGCTTTCCCCGGGGTCCTGTATCCGGGTTGGTGGGAGATCACCGGGCTCGCTTGGAGCGGGCGTGGGCGCATTCGCCGGGTGGATGTCAGCACGGACGGTGGGCGCACGTGGCGCGAGGCGGGCCTGCAGGATCCCGTGCTTCCCAAGTGCCATACGCGTTTTCGTCATGTCTGGCGTTGGGGTGGGGAAGAAGCCCTGTTGATGAGTCGTGCGGTGGATGAGACAGGATACGTGCAGCCGACGTTGGCAGCCCTCCGCAAGGTCCGAGGAGAAGGCACGTTCTACCACCATAACAACATTCGTGGGTGGCGAGTCCAGCGTGATGGTCGAGTGTTCTTTGGGGTAGAGGGCTAGATGAGCGCCTGTCGCAAGGCCTTCCTGGTGGCGTGGGCCGCCGCGGCGAGCGCATGTCGTGGTGGGGCCGAGCGCGGCACGGAGCGCGCGCCGGAGGTTTTTGGCTTTGGGCGGGCCGCCACTGCCGAAGAAATCCGCGCCTGGGACACGGACGTGATGCCGGACGGTACCGGGCTCCCGCCGGGAAGCGGCACCGTCGCGGAGGGGGCGGCGGTCTACGCGGCCAAGTGCGTCGTATGTCACGGGTCGACCGGCCAGGAGGGACCGTTCGATCGCCTGGTCGGCCGGGAGCCGCGTGAAGGGTTTCCGTTCGGACGGGATCCACGACTCTTGTCTCAGCGTACCATCGGGAGTTACTGGCCGTACGCCACGACGCTGTACGACTACATCAACCGGGCGATGCCGTTTACCGCGCCGGGCTCCCTCCGACCGGATGAGATCTACGCCCTGGTGGCGTATCTGCTCTACCTGAACGAGATCGTTCCTGAGAGCGCGGTGATGGACGGCCAAACGCTTCCCGCGGTCGCGATGCCCGCGAGAGATCGCTTCGTGAGGGACACCCGGCGCGGAGGAGCGGAGCTTCGGGAGTAGGGCTTCTACCGCCCGCCCCCGGCATCGTCCGATGGTGCTCCGTGGTGCAGCCAGTCGCGGAACTCCCGCGACGAAGCAGCCATCTGCCATTCCTCGAGGATCGAGCGGGCCATCGCGCGGAGCCCGCCGCTGCCGGGTCCGATGCACCGCGCCGCGAGCCACGCGGCGAACGCCTCCGGGTCCGGATCCTCCCGCACCAGGTCTTCCAGCAGCTGCCGCTTGAGGTCGAGCCCGATGGCGTCCGGCGTGGTGTCGCGCTTGCGCCGCCGGCGGCGCCCCTCCGATGCGGCGATCGCAGCCAGCATTTGACGCCCGAACGCTGCGGGGCGGGGGAGCGGCTCGCTCATGCTGGCGCGACCCGGCAGGTGACCCGGTAGCCTGACGCCGGCGGCCGACCGTAGCCCCGCTCATGAGCCGCGACATCGAGCTCCACGGTCTCGAGGTCGGTGAGCAGGAGGTCCAGGTGGCGCAGCGGTGTGAGCGCCGCAATGGACTTGAGATAACGCCGGCATGTGACACAGGTCTCCGCTTTCCTGCTCTCCAGCGCTTCCGCCGCCCCTAACGCACCCAGCTGGCGGTGGCGGGTTTCCCCGCAGTACGTGCATCGCAGCCACTGCGCGCGCCACGCCGTGCCGCATCGGCCGCAGCGCAGCACCCGCTCGCGCTCGACGCCGCGCAGCTCGGCCAGCAGGGGCCAGCTGCCGCAGACGGGACAGTAACCGCAGGACCATGGCTCGGGGATTCGGCCCGCCAGTCGGGCGGCGCAGGTAGCCAGCGGAGGAACGGCGACGAGACGAACCACGGTGGCCAGCGCCGCCGGGTCGACGCGGTCGGCCTCGGCGGCCGCCGTCATCGTGGGTTCGTCGTGGCAGATCGCGGCCTCGATCAGTCGGCGGACGGTTTCGCCGCCTGGCTGGTAGCGTTTCAGAGAGCGCGCCGCGGCGTGGACCGGTGCCTCGCGCCCCGCCGCCTTCAGGAGCCGGGCCAGAAGCTCGGAGAGCGCCTCGAGGTCCACGCGCACCGTCTGGCCGTCCAGCAGGGGGGCGGCGGGCGCCGAGTCGGCGACGCGCGGCGGTCCCTCCAGGGTGACGTTCCCCGCCGATGCATCCAGGCCGGCCTCGATCTCCTCGAGCAACGCCACCCAGGCGCGCCACTGGGGGACGCGACGTTCCAGGTCCTCGAGCCGGCGAGCTACTCCGGACCGAACGTAGGCGGCGGGCCGTCGCATCGGGGGAGCGTGGTGACGCAAGGCGTGTCGAGGTATGGCTCGGCGCCGGCGTGGATCTCCACGGCGCGACTGCGGTTGCCAACGTCTGCTCCCGGGCCGCTGCCTCGCGCCCGCTGCGCTTCCGGGCTGGTGCACGCGACGAGTACCAACGTCGGGTGGAGCAACCACGCCCAGCCTTTGATCGAGGCTCGCATCATGGCGTCACGACCCCCGCCCCCGCGACGTAGGTCTGTTGGGACGAGAAGACGATGACCACGCGCAAGATCAGGCTGCCCGACAACACCAGTGCGGCGGTCCGGACGCCTGGTGCCGCCTCGGTTCGCGCTTCCCATACCAGTGGCGCAGCGATGCCGGCTCCGAATACACCGAAGAGAAGGAGTGCCCCCCACCCGCTCAGGAACACCCGTGCTACCGGCCCCAGCGATACCACAAATACGATCAGGGTGACCAGCTCCAGCACCAGCGCCGAGCGATCGAACTGCGCCAACCAGTGCCGTGACGCCGCGTGGACGCCGCCGATCCAGTCGCCCAGCAGCATGAGCGCCGCGGCGCCGCTCGAGGCGGCGGAGAGTAAGAAGAGCAAGCCTACGAGATTCGAGTCTGCCCACACCGGCCGATTGGTCACGGACAGCAACACGCCGGTGTACCCCGCGAGGAAGAAGCCCAGCACCGAGCCCGCGCCCGCGACGAGCACCCGCGGCGTGCCGCGGGCGAGCGGGGCGAACGTCGCGAATCTCGGGCGGCCGGATTCCGCCAGCGCGCCCGCCGCGGCCAGCGTGGCGAAGACGCCGAAGCCGAGCACGCCCCAGGCCCCAACCGACATGGGCGACCAAAGCTTGAGCATCGGCACGCCCGTGTTGGACTGCACCAGCATGTGCCAGAACCGGTCCGGCCGGGTGAGGTCCACGGTGAGCAATACGCCGCTGGCCAGCGCACCGACGCAGGCCACGTAGTAGCCGAGGTGGACCACCGGGCGATCCTCGGTGCGGCCGAACAAGGCGAGCAACGACGAGATGACGAACGCGCCGCCCGCGATGCCACCGATGAAGAAGTACGCGACGATGTACCAGCCCCAGTGGGGCGGACCGGTGAAGAAGGTGTCAGGCATGCTGGTCCATGCGCCGCTTACGCAGCGTGATCAGGCCTACCAGGCCCATGATGAGAGCGCCGGCCACGGAGAAGAGGGAGCTCTTCAAGAGGTTCCGGCTGGGCAGCTGGGGGTTCTTGGGTAAGCCGTACACTTCGGGCTCATCCACCAGCAGGTAGAACGAGTTCCGGCCGCCGAGCATCTCCTCGTCCGCCCCGTAGAGCCGAGCCCGGGCCTCGCCCAGGCCCCTGAGCTGCGTCAGGCGCGCCTGCGCCTGCTGCTTCAACTGGTCGATGGGGCCGAACTGGATCGAGTCTGTGGGACACGCTTGGGCGCAGGCAGGCTCGAGCCCGGCCTGGAGCCGGTCGTAG
>JACPAP010000200.1 GCA_016180765.1 Gemmatimonadota bacterium | reverse complement strand
ATCCTGGAAGTCGTGGATCACGCGAGCGGCCGCGTCACTGGTATGCCCCCGTCACATAGACGAGGCCGCCCCGCACGGTGACGCCGTACCGGTGCAGCGGCTCCCTCGTGAGCCCGGCCACCACGTTGCCGCCCGGATCGTACACCACGTGCCCGCACGGTGAGACCACGCGCATCCCGTCCGGATCCCACTGGAGGATGCAGCCGTCCACCGGGGAGACGGCCCCCAGGGCGAAGTATTGGTCCTCCCCGGTTCGCGCCACCAGGATGATGCGCTGGCCCCAGTTGACCACTCGGCTGCCGCCCACGGGAAGATCACGTTCCCGGGCCACGCGCAAGCTGGGCTGGAGCTCCGCCAGCTGGAGGCGCTCCGCAGGCAGCGCATAGAGACCGATCCCGATCGTGACCGCGGTGAGCATGAGCAGAATCACGCCAAAGAGCAGCAGGTCGGTGAACCCGACGCCGGGAAGACGAGGTTCCTGGTCCATGGGCTCCATGCGCGATCTAATGGTACGCTGCTGAACCGACTGACAGAAGGAACGGCCGGGCGGGCGGGGAGGAGCCCGCCGGACGAAAAAGCCGGCTCCACGTTCCCGCCTCTGCGGAGTGGAGCCGGCTTCCCGCTCAGGGACCGTTCAGTCAGTCACTCACTTGATTGGGCGCACTCCCGCAGGCGGGGTCGCCCGCACCCTCAGATCGAGCGCCTGGCTGGGTGCCAGCCCGTACGTGGTCTGGACCGCCTTGATCGATTCTATCAACAGGGCCTCGAGCAGGAACGGGTTGTGCACCCCGTCACCGCTGGACTTGTGCCCCGTGTTGCTGCCGCCGCCGGTCGTGCAGCCGGGGGTGGCGCAAGTGTTCTGGCCGTCGACCTTGAAGTTCAGCCAGTATGACCGCCCATGCGTCGACGCCAGCTGGGCGTTCCAGATCGCGCCATCGGCCACCGTCAAGCTGGTGTCGTACAGGTTGATCACGTTCCGCTGGTTTTGCGCGATCGCCTGCGCCAGCACTTTCGGCAGCAGCCCGCCGTCCGTCGTCTCCATCACGGCGTCGCCGTCGGTGTCGGCCCACAGCGCGTCGGTCAGATAGTTCAGGCGCGCCCGCACGGCCGCCAATGCCGTCCGCGCGGCGCCCGCGGAGCCATGGCATCCCGAGACCGCGCAGCCGCCGAAGTATCTCTGAGCATCAGAGCAAGAGCCTCCGGGGATCGGTTCCCCCGTGGTCTGGTCGATGCAAGGGATCGCTTCGAACAGATGCCCCGTGTAGTTCTTGACAAAGCTGCCCGCCGCGTCCTTGATCTCGAAGGCCGTCACGTGGCAGGCCGCGCACAGCCGCGGGTTGTCGGCGGAGTGCGTGGGGAGAATCCTCTCGGTATACGGCCAGTTCGGCGGAATCCACCCGACGTCCTCGTCAATGACGACCAGGCCCTGCGCCCCGTGCGGGCCGCGTCTCGTGGCCACCCCGCCCGTGGCGTGCCCCTCCCTGCGGTGGCAATGGACGCACACCTGGTTGAGCTCCGGCTCGCCGAGCGGGGCCCGCAACTGGCCCTCGTTCGCCGCGTTGTGCGGATCGTGGCAGACCGCGCAGGTGATCGGCTGGTACGCGCCGGGGGTATTCGCTTCCAGGTAGACGCCCCGCTCGCCACCGGTTTGACCTGAGAGACGCGGATCGAGCCCACCGAAGTTGATCTGCAGCGCCTGCCGACCCTCGTGACAGTTCTTGCAGGGATCCCTCGGGCCGTTCGACACGAACAAGGGGACGCCCGATGAGGACACGGTCCCGCCGTAGCCGTGCGGCGACGCGCTCCACTCTTCGACGTATGGGGTATGCGATCCCTGGTGGCACTCGCCGCAACCGTTGGTCGAATCCGTACCCACCGCGATCGAGGCCAGGGGCTGAATCGCCTCGGGCCCGGCCAGGTGCTGGGCGCCCGGTCCGTGGCAGCTCTCGCACTGCACGTCGTGGTAGGCGGAGTCCTGGACCGCGTTGTAGCCGGCCGCGACGGCCACCACGTTGCCCCGCTCGTTCACCGTGTGGCAGGCGTTACAGGACTCCACGGCGTGTCCGGACGCCTGGAGATGCTCCCAGGCGCGGGAGTGCCCGGTGCCGGCCCACTCGGCCTGCTTGCCGACGTGACAGTTGCCGCAGGTGGTCTGCTGGGTCGCCACGTTGAAATAGCCGAGGAAGCCCGAGATCGTGTCCGGCGGAGGGTTGAACAGCTCCTTGTCCCGGTAGACCACCTGCTCGCAGCCCGTCAGGAGGAGCGTGAGCGTGAGTCCGGCACCGACAAACCGGATCGCGGATAGTAGGCCGTTCGACATAGCGGGCACCTCACGAAATGGGCAAACAGGACGCGGCGTGTCCCACATTCCTCCGCGTGCGAAGTTGTCCCGCGGCAATGGTGGTTGGCGGTAAGACAGTGTGAAGAACTGCTTAGAGGCAGAAAGGGTTTAATAAGGGCTTTATATGGAAAAAGCCGGCTCCACCTTCCGGCCAACGGAGAGTGGAGCCGGCTCTGCCCTCAACGACGCGGCGTCGCCTTGACCGTCAGGTCCACGGGCATGTCAGGCGCCAAGCCATACGTCGTCTGCACGGCCTGGATCGAGGACGTGAGCAGCGCGTCCAGCAGGAACGGGTTGTGCGCTCCTTCGCCGCTGGACTTATGCGCCGTGTTCACGGCGCCTTGCGTGGTGCACGTCGTCGGTGGGGTGCAGCTCTTCTGCCCCTGGACCGTGAAGCGGGACCAGAACGGACGGTCGTGTGTGTAAGCCAACTGGGCATTCCAGATCGCGCCCTCGGCCACGGTCAGTGTGCCGTCGTACAGGTTGATCACGTTCAGGTTGCCGGCGGCGATCGCTTGCGCCAGAACCTTGGGCAGCAGCCCACCGTCCGTCGTCTCCATCACGCCGTTCCCGTTGGTGTCGTACCAAAGCTGGTCGGTCAGGAAGTTCATGCGCGCTTTGGTGGCCACGAACGCCGTGCGGGCGGCCGCCGCGCTGCCGTGGCACCCGGACACGGCGCAGCCCCGGAAGTCACGCTGATCCACCGAGCAGGGACCGGCCGTGGGGAGGCCCTGAGCATCGAGACACTGGATCGCCTCGAACGTGTGCCCGACGCTGGTGAGCAGGAACCCACCGGTGGATGCATCCGCCACGTCGAACCTGGTAACGTGGCAGGCGGCGCATTGCCGCGGGTTCGCCTCCGATCCGTGCGTCCCCACGAGGCCTTCGCCATACGTGTAGTTGGGCGGGATCCAGCCGGCGTCCTCGCCAATGACCAGCAGACCCTGCGCCGCGTGCGGGCCGCGCCGCGTGACCCCCGACGATGGCGGGTGGCCCTCTCTCGCGTGGCACTTGATGCACAACTGCGCCCGGCTCGGCTCGCTGAGCGGGGCCCGGAGCTGTCCCTCATTCGCCGCGCTGTGTGGGTCGTGGCAGGTGGCGCACAGGATCGGCTGGTATGATGTGGCTCCCGTATCTGCCTGCTCCACGTAGTTGGTGGTCTCCCCGAAGTTGAGCCGGATCGCCGTACGCCCCTCGTGGCACACGTTGCAACCAGCCCGGCCGCCCTCGACCGTGTACGCGTGCCCGCCGTAGCCGTGCTTCGACTCCACCCACTGCTCCAGGTAGGGCGTGTGCTGGCCGGAGTGGCACTCGCCGCACCCATTGGTGAGTCCGGTGTTCACCGCGATCGAGGCGAGCGGCCTGGTCTCGCGCGACGGGTTCTGCACGTGCGTGAACCCCGGCCCGTGGCAGCTCTCGCACTGGACATCGCGATACGCCGAGTCGGTCACGACGTTATACCCGGCGGCCGTCGCGACCGCGTTGCCCAGCTCGCTCACCGCGTGGCAGCCCCAGCAGAAAGCCTGGGCGTGCCCGGAGGCCTCCAGGTCTTGGGCCGCCCGCGCGTGCTTGGTCCC